>JBFMEI010000016.1:0-14631 GCA_040753295.1 Thermodesulfobacteriota bacterium
AAGCTGCCCTTAAAGCTTCCAGTGAATTCGGTTATATGGAAAATCATTGAAGCTATCTTTATGACTATTTTAAGCTCGAAAGGAGGTGATAGAAGTCGCTGCCAGATGTGTTTAAGTCAATCTGTCTGAAAAATTTAACAGTGGAGGGATGGTCATGAAAAATAGAGATAAAGGAATTCGAATGATTTTAAAGATTGCTTCTTTTCTGTCTCTAATTATTTTTTCATTCAACAATTCCTATGCTCTTGTTTCGGGAAATGTGAAATTTGGTGTTCTTGCACCGACATCAGGAACTTGGGCATACGAAGGTGGAGTTATGATTGAAGGGATTAAGCTCGCATTGGAAGAAATAAATGCGAAAGGCGGGATCAATGGAACACTCAAAATTGATATCGTTATCGAAGACAGCGCGGGTATTCCAGCAACCGCTGTTTCGGCCAACGAAAAATTGATTGGAATTCATAAAGTGCCGGTCGTTATCGGAGATTTCGGGAGCTCATGTACCCTTGCAGCCATGGAAGTCGCAAAACGTGAAAAAGTCCCGCTTATCACACCGATTTCACTTGCACCGAAAATTACCCAGTTAGGAAATAGTTGGGTTTTCCGTGCCTGCGACAACTCTACGATGATATCAAATGCCTTTACCAAGTATGCAGTAAAAGATAAAAATATAAAAAAATGGTCTTTTATTTCGGTAAACAACGATTATGGCCGTGGTTCAGTTGAAGCCTTTTCAAAAACGGTGAAAGAGCTTGGCGGAGAAATTCTTTCCGTTGACTATTTCCAATTGGGAGAAACAGACTACTATTCAATCCTGACAAAGCTCAAGGCTACAGATGCTCAAGGTCTTTGTCTTATGGGTGAAACAATGGATCTTTCCAGACTTGTAAATCAATTTTACGAACTTGGTTTGGATAAAAAAATGGTGCTGATGGATCCTACCAGTGGAACTTTTAATGATAAATTTATTGAATTGACAAAAGCAAAAACCGAAGGAATGATCGGTGCCACACGATTTATTTCTTCCATTCAAAACCCTAAAGCAATCAATTTTGTTTCTGCCTATAAAAAACGATGGGGCCATGAGCCGGAAAAGTATGCTCAGTCAAGCTATGACACGGTTCACATTGTTGCCCAGGCCATAGCCAAAGCTGATTCTATCGATCCGGCCGCCATACGCGAAGCTCTTACAAAAATACAATATGACGGTCCTCAAGGAAAAGCTTTTTTCGATGCGACAAACCAACTTATTATTGACGAGTATATTGTCGTATTTAAAAATGGTAAATTCATTGTCGAAGCCGGTCCGATAAAAGCGCTTAAATAATCTTTCCAAGAATGGTGGCCTTAAAAAAGGCCACCATTCTTTATTTGAAACCTGAATTGCGGATAGGAAACAACCGCAAGATCAATTTAAAGATTCAGGGTTTGCCTAAATTTAGCGATTGTTGGGTTTGCTGAAGATGCAAGAAAGAAGGTACTGGGCGATACTTAAGCAGTCCGGCTGGAGGTTAAAATGATAGCTGTATTTTTTCAACAGGGACTAAACGGCCTTGTTCTTGGCAGTACCTATGTGTTGATTGCATTAGGGCTTACCATGATATTTGGAATTCTTGAGGTCATTAATTTTGCTCATGGCGAAATTTACATGATCGGAGCTTTCCTGACTCTTTTCCTAACTTCAATTTTTGGGATTCCCTTTTTATTTGCCATACCCATTGCCATGATCGGTTCCGGTCTATTCGGGTTATTGATTCAAAGGGTTGTCTTTCGGCCGATCATCGGCAAACCCATGATCAACGGCATGCTGATTTCTTTCGGTCTTTCTGTTTTTTTGATGAACTTATCGACTCTTCTATTTAAAGCCGACCCAAGAAGCCTCGATTCAGGCTTTGCTCATCTCAATATACGCTTTTTAGGCCTGCAAATCACATTTGAAAGGCTGTTGGTGATAATTATCGCAATTCTCCTTGTTTCCATATTATATCTGTTTATTCAGCACACAAAAGTCGGGCGAGCCATGCGTGCGGTGGCAGAGGATAGAGAAGCAGCCCAAGCCGTCGGTATTAATATTGATCGAATTCATTTATTAACCTTCGGAATCGGTTGTGCATTGGCATCGGCTGCAGGATCTCTTGCCGGAGCTATATTCTTTGTCTCACCGATCATGGGGTGGGCTCCTGTTATTAAATCCTTTGTAGTAGTGATATTAGGAGGATTCGGAAATGTTATGGGTGCCATCTTAGCCGGGCTAATTCTTGGGATAGTCGAAAGTTTCGGTGGAGGATATATCTCTTATGCTTATAAAGATGCTTATGCTTTCGTAATCCTCCTATTAGCCTTCCTTTTGAAACCTGAAGGCCTTTTAGGTGGAAATCGATGAAATCATTTCTCAGATTTATATTTGCCCTGCTATTGATGTTTTTTCTTATTCTGGCACCCTGGCTATTTGAAAAAGATTATTATATCCATTTACTCGTTATGGCCTGCATTTATTCAATGCTTGCCCAGTCACTTGGACTTATCGTTGGATTCACCGGTCAGGTTTCCCTCTGCCATGCTACATTTTATGGAATCGGCGCATATATTTCAGCACTTTTGAGTTTAAATTATGAGATGTCATTCTGGGTCACCTTCTGGTTTGGCGGAATCGGCGCAGCTTTGGCTGCATACATTTTTGGATCTATCGTCTTAAGATTAAAGGGGCATTTTCTCGCAATCACGACAGCTTTATTTGGAATTATGGTGACCCTTGTTCTCGACAACTGGGTTGAATTGACAAAAGGGCCAATGGGTTTACCCGGAATCCCGAATCCCACACCAATTAATATTTTAGGATTTAAAATCGGTTTCAGCTCGCGAACTGAATATTATTATTTAGCACTCACATTTGTTTTTTTCATGTCGACTATTCTTTACCGGATTATTCATTCCCGAATCGGCAAAGCGATGCTCGCTATTAGAGAGAACGAAGAGGTTGCCCAATCTGTTGGGATCGATACCATGCGGTTTAAACTGGCTGCGTTCACTGTGGGAAGCGGTTTCGCAGGAATTGCAGGCAGTTTTTATGCCCATTATATCCTTTTTATCAGCCCTGTCAGTTTTACATTATCGGAATCGATCAATATTTTAGTGATGATGATTTTCGGAGGAATGCAAACTTTTGTCGGGCCCATCATAGGAGCCATTACTTTGACTATTTTACCTGAGTTCCTCAGAATGACAGGGGCATTACGGTTGACGCTATATGGCCTTGTTCTGATTTTATTGATTATTTTCCTTCCATCAGGAATTGTCGGTTCAATCAAAGAAAAATGGAGTTCATCGAATGAAGGTAAATAGAAGTGTTAATTATCTTCCCGGAAAAAGGTAAATTTTAATGGGCCTGCTTGAGTTAAAAAAGGTATCCAAACGATTTGGGGGGCTGACAGCACTCAGCGAATTTGATTTAGAAATTCATAAAGGAGAAATATTGGGATTGATCGGTCCCAACGGCAGTGGAAAAACAACCACCTTCAATATTATCACAGGATTTTTAGAACCAGATAGCGGAAATTTAATTTTCGAAAATAAAAACATAACGAAACTCAAACCCCATTCGATTGCTGAATTGGGAATTATAAGGACTTTCCAGTTGGCTAACCTGTTTTTTGAACTTTCTGTTTTTAATAACATTATGATCGGCTTCCACAATTCAGCCAAATTGAGCATTATCGGTGAGCTGTTAAATACTCCGACATGTCGAAAAAGAGAAAAGGAACTGAACCGAAAAGCAATTGAAATTTTAAAACTTACCGGACTGGAACCGCATAAAGATAAATTAGCCAGAAATTTATCTGCCGGTTGGCGAAAAACCCTCGCTATCGCCATTGCCTTGGCTGCCGGCCCAAAATTATTATTACTTGATGAGCCGGCATGCACCCTTTCTCCCTCACGAGTCGATTCAGTTATGAATTTAATTCTTAAGGTAAGGGATTCAGGAGTCACGATCATGATGATTGAACACAATATGAGATCCATCATGGATTATTGCGACAGGATTGTCGTATTGAATTTCGGGAAAAAAATTGCTGAAGGCCCTCCAGACCAGGTAAAACAAAATAAAGATGTCATCCGCACTTACTTGGGGTTGTGAACCATGTTTTTATCCATCAAAAACCTATCTATTAATTACAGAAAAATATTGGCAATAAAAAATATTTCAATGGAATTACCGGAAGGAATTATTGTTGCCCTTTTAGGCGCCAATGGTGCAGGTAAAAGTACTCTTTTCAAATCGATATCAGGATTTCTCAAACCATCTTCGGGAAGCATCTGGTTTAACGATGAACGGATAGACGGCAAATTGCCGGATGAAATTCTTAGAAAAGGTATTTCGCAGGTACTAGAAGGAAAAAGACTTTTCAGGCGTCAGACAGTACTAGAAAATTTAAGCATGGGAGCTTATTCAAGAAAAGATTCGAAAAAGGAAATCATAAAAGATCAAACCGCGCTTCTCGAACGATTTCCCATTCTTAAAGAAAAGGCCAACGTGAAGTCCGGACTCCTGAGCGGAGGACAACAGCAGATACTTGCTATTGCAAGAGCCTTGATGGCCAAACCTAAATTGCTCTTAATGGACGAACCTGCTCAGGGCTTGGCACCCATTATGGTTAAAGAAATTGCTGAAGTTATTAAAAGTTTGAATGAATCCCGATTAACGATTATGATCATTGAACATAATGTAAGACTTGCCCTTGGTCTTGCTCATAAAGTATTTATTTTAGATAATGGAAAATTAATTTACGAGGGGAAGCCTGACTCCTTTTCTGAAGATGAATATACTCAAAAAGTGTATTTGGGTGGTTAGGTCATAGATATTAAAATCAGTTTGATTCTCATAAAATAATATTTAGTATTATCCCTTTTCGATTTTTTTCCGAATATCGGAGGCCGAATGATCAAGCCCATCTATTTGGATTATAACGCAACAACACCGCATGCTCCTGAAGTGATCGAGGCAATGCGCCCTTATCTGGAGATTGAATTCGGGAACCCTTCCAGCTCCCACTGGTATGGAATCAGACCGAAAAAAGGAATCATCAACGCCAGGGAACAGGTGGCATCCCTCATCAACTGCGCTCCTCAAGAGGTTTTTTTTACAAGCGGAGGGACCGAATCGAACAACCATGCCATCCGATGGGCAGCCGAAGCCAATGCCCATCGAGGAAAGCATCTTATCACCTCAAGGATCGAGCATCCGGCAACTTTATCCGTATTTCAACATCTTGAGAAATCGGGCTTTCGAGCCTCCTATCTTCCGGTGGATTCCGAGGGGCTCCTTCATATTGAGGATCTGGAAAAAGCGATTTGCAGCGAGACGATTCTGATTTCCATCATGCATGCCAACAACGAAGTTGGAACGATTCAACCGATCAGAGAAATTTCCGTTCTTGCCAAAAAGCACAGTATCCTGTTGCATTCGGATGCGGCGCAGAGTCTGGGCAAAATTCCAACAGATGTCGATGCCCTTGGGGTGGATCTCCTTTCCATGGCCGGACACAAAATTTATGCTCCAAAAGGGGTGGGCGCTCTTTATGTGAACCCATCCTGTGCCATCAAGACTTTATTTTATGGTGCAGGGCAGGAGATGGGAAAGCGACCGGGAACGGAAAACGTGCTGGGGATCGTGGGGCTTGGTGCGGCATGCGAGATCGCTAAAAAAGAGCTTTCATCCGATATGAGCCGCATGAAAGAGATGCGGGACCGGCTTTACCGGAGTCTGGCGGTCGCCATCCCCGGAATCCGGATGAACGGACATCCGGAAAAACGGCTTCCCAATACCTTGAGCCTCTCTTTTGAGAATTTGGAAGCCAACCGGATTCTGGAGGAGATCGGCCTTGAGGTGGCGGCATCCGCAGGCGCGGCCTGCCATTCGGACCGCGTGGAGATCTCTCATGTGTTAAAAGCCATGAATGTCCCCTTGGAATTTGCCAAAGGGACGATCCGGCTTTCCACCGGCCGATTCACAACATTCGAGGAGATCGACCGGGCAGCCTCAGCCATCATCAAGGCGGTTCACACACTGAAAAAGAGCCTGAGAAAGGGATGATTCTCCTATTTTTCCGGGAGAGAATAAAAACACCGTTATTGAAAGATAAATATCCATTATGGAAGCACAGGATTACTATCACATTCTTGGGGTGGAGAAAAGTGCAACAGCTCAACAGGTCAAGGATGCCTATCGCAAGCTGGCTTTTCAATACCATCCGGATCGAAACCAGGGAAGTCCGGATGCATCGGATAAGATGAAACAGGTGAATGAAGCCTATGCCGTGCTTTCGAATCCGTCAAAAAGAAAAGAATACGATGAACTGTCCGCCCGATACGGATCCACGGCGTACAATCAGTTCAGAACCCGGTATACGGATCAGGATATTTTTACAGGATCGGATATCGGAAAGATTTTTGAGGAGACCGCAAGGGCGTTCGGGCTTCGCGGATTTGATGAAATTTTCAGGGAATTCTACGGGCCAGGATTTCGGAGTTTCCAGATCAAACGGCCCGGGTTTTTTGCCAAAGGATTTGTCTTTTCTCCCTCCTTCGGTAAAAAGGAATCCGCCCGGATCGACAATTCACCCGGCGCCATGTCGCGGATCGGAAAATTTCTTCTGAAAAGGATCGCCCCTTCAGCCTTTCCTGAAAAGGGAAAAAATATTTATGACGTAATCGGTGTTACCTTGCCCCACGCCCAGACCGGAGGGCCCTACGCCTACCATCTCCGCAGAAAGGACAAAAAGCTTGTGGTCAAGATTCCTCCAGGAATTAAAGACGGACAGGTTATTCGCCTTGCCGGAATGGGTGAAGCCGGGACCGGAGGCGCCGGACCCGGGGACCTGCTCCTGAAGGTTAAAATCAAAAGAAGCTGGACTCAAAAAATCAGGGATAAACTCAAAGGAGGCGCAAAATGAAAGACTGTATTTTCTGTAAAATCGTAAAGGGAGAAATCCCCAGTGTAAAGGTGTATGAGAATGATCGGGTGCTCGCCTTTGAAGATATCAACCCGTTGTGCGATGGCCATACCCTGATCATCCCGAAAGTCCATGCGGAAAATATTTTTGAACTTTCTGCCGAGGATCTGGCCGCCATCCACACGGCGTCCAAAAAACTGGCCCACGCCATTAAAAAAACGTTTGAGACCACCGGGATCGCCTTTCTTCAACTCAACGGGAAAGGGGTCAACCAGGCAGTCATGCATTATCATATGCATCTCCTTCCCCGGATACCGGGAAGCCCTGAGATTTCATTGACCCGATGGGACCTGATTCCCGGAGATATGACGAAAATCAAAAAGATCGGAAGCACCATCGCTTCCGCCGTCAAGTAAACGCCATGCCGGTCAGATCGATAAACCCCAAAGCTCCGCCAAAGCCGGTTCTATCCATGCCCGGAGAGAACGGTCCGCATCATGACTGGGTCGCAATTCTGATTGTCGTTATGGTCATTATTGCGTTTGCAGGGTCCGGGATTTATCTCCTTAACAATCTCAGCCTAAACAGCATATCTAAACCGATGGAGTCGATCACCCGGTTTATCGAAACCCTCCCCTCCCTTGATTTTCTGGAGAAAAAGTTCAGAAAAATACCTTTGCAGCCAAGAGTCCAGGAGGTTCGGAAAGACAGGCTTCTGGTCAGACAGGGGTATGATCTTTACATGAAGAACAATTTTGAGCAGGCGATTGCTGTCTTTCAGGAAGCGATTGCGGTAAATCCTGAAAACCCGGAAGCCTATTACTGGAGAGGCCGGGCTCTCATTAAAATGGAGAAGATCGATCCGGCGATCGATGATTTCAAGAAAGCGCTCACCCTTCGGCCCGATCATTCGGATGCCTGCGACAACCTGGGATGGCTCTATATGAGAAAAGGGGATTACGGAACCAGCATTACCTACCTTAACCGCTCCATTGAATTAAAGCCGGAAAACTCATGGGCCTATTACAACCGGGGATTCGTCTATTCCAAAAAAGGGGAGACGGCCAAAGCACTGGCAGATGCCGAGAAAGCCTGCGGGCTTGGATACGAAAAAGGGTGTGAGATGGCCAAGCGGTACCGGAAAAAATAGATTCCGGACCGATTTCGACCTATCCGGGCTTTGGAATTACAGGAGTATCCTTGCTTCCCTCGAGCATCCGGCGGATGTGATCGCGTTCGGCTTTCAGGCGCCTGAGCCGGTCTTTGAGCGCTTCCTGCTTGTGGGACGGAGCGGTTTCAATCTCTTTTTCAAGAGATTCGACTTCCCGGATAAGACGGTAAAGATCTTTGGCGATCAGCCGAATCGACACGGTCTATCCCATGGGATCAAGATGTTTTTTCCGGTTACTGGCTGCGAACTGGCTGCCCGGGCCTCAGACGCTCATTTCCACGGACGACCACCTGATCTCCGGGCTTTAATTCTCCGCTCACCGCAGCGTTCCCGTCATAATATCCCAGAATCTCAACAATTGATGGAACTGCCTTTCCATCGTTGACTTTGAAGACAAGCCTCTCCCGCCCGGCATTGACCACCGCATCCTTGGGAACAAGCAACGCCTCCCTGGAACCGGCAAGATTAAATGTCACGAGGGCCTCCATACCGCTTTTGATCCGGTAATTGGGATTCTCCACGCTGACTTTAACGGAAAAGGTCCTTGAATTGGAATCTCCCTGGGACAGAACAGAATGGACTTTCCCGGATAAGGGCTGATCGGAGATGCTCTTCACTGTGATGAGCGCGTTCTCCCTGGACCCGAGTTGCACCATGTACCGCTCCGGAACCGGAACAGAAATCAGGATCTTCTGAAGATCGATGAGTGTTACGACCGGGCTCCCCTTCCTGAGCCATTCGCCGATCTGGGTATGTTCCCGGGTAATGAATCCGGAGACAGGGGCCGAAACTTCATGACGGCTGAGATCATACTCCAGAAGCTCTATTTCCGCCTCGCTTCTGGAGAGTTCCTGAACCAGAGCCCGGTATACGGATTCGGTATCGTCGAATCGTCTCTGGGCTACGGCATCGCTTTGTTTGAGTTTGTTAACCCGTTCCAATTCCTTTTTTGCATTTTCCAGATTGACTTTGATCTTCTCACGCGAGGCTGCGGCAGCTTTTTTCCGCAACAGGAGCTCTCTCGAGTCAAGGCGGGCCAGAAGGCTTCCTTTTTTAACAAAATCCCCTTCCTTGACCGGAAAATGCTCCACTACCCCTTCAGCCTCACAAGCCACAATGCTGGTCAGTGCCGGCTCTGTGGTACCGATCAGAGAGACCTGTTCGGATACGGTTTTTTTAACTACCGGGGCTGTCTTGACGAGAGCCGGAGGCATCTCCTGCCCTATTGCATCGTTCGAATAAAAGCCGAATATCAGGGAGAATAAAAGAACCGGCATGGCGAATATCATCAGACGTTCCAGCAAACGTCTTCTTGTGTGAAGATCAGGCATGAAACACCTCTATAGGGTTGCTTTAATCAAATATGGATTGCCTAAAAAGTTTCCGTTGTTATATTCTAATGCAGAAAAAATGCAATTCAAATTATCATCTGGAAAGGATCTCCCATGAAACTTGCCGTAAGCGGAAAAGGAGGAGTGGGCAAAACCACTTTCGCTGCGCTTTTGATCCGAAACTTAAGCCGGGATGGAAAACACGTTCTGGCCATTGATGCGGATCCGGATGCCAATCTGGCGGCAGCTCTCGGTATTTCTGGAGCAGACCGGATCACCCCGATTTCTGAAATGAAAGAATTGATTTTTGAGCGCACCGAAGCCAGGCCGGGATCCATCGGCGGTTATTTCAAGCTCAATCCTAAGGTCGACGATCTTCCGGACTCTCTCTCCGTTAAATTTGAAAACATCAAGCTGATGCGCCTGGGCGGAGTTAAAAAAGGGGGAGCCGGATGCATCTGCCCGGAAAGCACCCTGCTCAAGGTTCTGGTGTCGCATATCGTATTGGCAAGGGACGAAGTGGTGGTCATGGACATGGAAGCCGGTATCGAACACCTGGGACGGGCTACCGCCAAGGCGGTCGATAAACTCATTGTGGTGGTGGAACCCGGAAGAAGAAGCATCGATACTGCAGGCCATATCAAAACTCTTGCTTCGCAGATCGGTCTCACCAATCTGGCCCTGGTCGGAAACAAGATCCGAAGCCCTAAAGATGAGGAATTTCTTCGCGATCATCTGAAAGGCTTTGAATTTCTCGGATTTTTACCCTACGAGGATCTCCTTGTGGAAGCGGATGTGAAAGGAATTTCTCCATTTGATGTGGATTCGAAAGCAAAACAGATCGTAAAAAAAATGATCGCCGAAATCTGATGTTTCACCGAAGACGATTCCCGGCCAAAAGACGACGCGGTTCCCGGCCTCCTCTAACCATCCCCCGGATTAAGCCTGAGGCGGATTCAAAGCTGAAGCGGGTTTTTGCGGAAATCGGAGTCCCGGAAAAAATGCCGTTCCGGCCCGATCCTTTCCAGGTTCGGGCGGTTCATGCCATCAAACGATCCGACTGCCTTGTGACGGCACCGACCGGCGCAGGGAAGACCTGGATCGCTCTGGAAACCATTTCCAGCCTCTTTAAAACCGGAGGGCGCTCCTGGTATGCATCCCCGCTCAAAGCTTTGAGCAATTCCAAATATCTTGAATTTTCAGAATATTTCGGCCAACAGAATGTGGGTATTCTTACCGGGGATCGAAAGGAAAACACCGATGCGCCCATCATCGTGGGGACCACGGAAATTCTTCGGAATCAGCTTTATGATGCCATGCACCGGGGAGAATCGCTGGCATCGGATTTTATTGTTTTAGATGAAGCCCATTTCCTTGGAGATGAAGACCGGGGAGTGGTTTGGGAAGAAGTGATGATCTATCTTCCTGCGAGAATTCCCATTCTGATGCTCTCCGCCACCATCGGAAACGCAAAGGAAATCGCGGGATGGCTTGCTTCCATTCGACGGAAAAAATGCGCGGTGATCGAGGAACGCCGAAGACCCGTACCTTTGTTTCCTCTTTTTTTTCACCCTTCCGGAGCCCTTTTTCCGCTTCTTTCCGATGCGGGACAAAAAGGAAAGAAGAAGCTGAGCAAAAAAGCGGCTGAATATGCCGCCAATCCGACTCCTCCGGTATTTTCAGCACCCCATCAGATCCCGCCGTTCGGGGAGATGCTGCGGGTATTGAAAAAATATCACCTTCTTCCAGCCATCTTTTTCTTAAAATCCAGGCATGACTGCGACCTCGCCCTTGAACGGTGCACCAAAAATGCCGTTGAAGACCCGGACCGGAAAGAAAGACTCATGAAGCGGATCGCGGAACTGGCCGGGCAGAGCCCCCACATTTCCGGACACCGTCAATTGCGATGGGCTGAGGAGTACGCGGTGGGATCTCACCACGGCGGACAGCTTCCGGCATGGAAAATCGTCATCGAACGCCTTATGACGGAAGGACTTCTGGATGCGGTCTTTGCCACATCCACGGTAGCTGCAGGTGTCAATTTCCCGGCAAGAACCGTTCTTTTTCTCAATTCGGACCGGTTTAACGGGACTGAGTTTCTCCCCATGAATCCCACTGAATTCCATCAGATGACCGGTCGGGCCGGAAGGCGGGGAATGGATAATATCGGTTTTGCCGCAGCCATCCCCGGGAAATTCATGAATCTGAAGCTGATTGCCGAACTGTTCGGATCAGAACCTACGGACGTCAGGAGCCAGATCAAAATCAATTTTTCAATGGTTCTCAATCTCCTTCTCTCCCACACTCCGGATCAGGTGGAAGAGCTTCTGGAGAAATCCTTTGCCAAGTTTCAGATGGTGCGGGAAAAGGGGGTTTCAGAAGCTGCGGCCCGGTTTCATCTTCCGGACTATTATCTGAAAATGGATTTCAACCGGCATCTTGGATTTCTGAAACAAAACGGATTTGTAACCGAAACCGGAGAGCTGACAGAGGATGGAATCTGGACCTCTCAGCTCAGGGTGGATCAGCCCCTTCTCATTGCCCAGGGTCTTCGGACCGGGCTTTTTCCCGAAACAGATCCGGCCATGCTGGCGGCCATGATCTCCATTTTTGTCTATGACGGAGAAGCTGAAGGAAATTTCGATCGCCAGGCTGTGCCCAAAACTCTCCGCGAGATCTTTGCCCGATTGGCGGAATCTCTTTCGCCTTTTTCAAAAAGCATGATTAAAAAAGGGTTTAAAGCTCCAAACCTGCTGTTGACTCCGGCAGTTGCAGTCTATCTCTGGGCTGTCGACACTCCCTGGGAGAGCGTGAGATCCAAAAGCGGGCTGGCTGAAGGAGACCTGGCCATGCTCATTCTTCGGACCGTGGACAACCTCAGACACGTGGTTTCCCTGCAGAAGGTTTTCCCCCAAACCGCACGCTCGGCAGGAAATGCCGTGTCCATGCTTCTTCGGGATCCGATTTATGTGGAAGAACTTCTGCCGCTGACTCTTGATTAGAAGGTATCGTGAGCCAGGTTATTCAGCGTCAGCGTCATGGGACGATCTTCCTCTCCTTTCCCTGAAAATCGGACAGGCGCGGGCTTCCGGTAGTCATCCGGACCCGGTTCCGCGGAAAGCCATTTCTCCCGAAGCGCTTTGACGACCTGAAACGCCGGGGAGTGGGTATCCACAACAGTTCTCTCCAGAACCAGAGACATTTTCCCCCCTCTTTCCTCAAGATGCATGAGAGGGGCGATGGGAATTCCGATGGGCTCCCAGCGCGAAAAATCCTTTTCCAGATTTCGAATCGCAGCCATCTGTCCGGTGGCGCCGTTGGCCAGGAGTGAGAATGCCGTCTGACCCAGATTGTAGGCGTAGATACAGTCAAATCTTGTCGGATCGCTCCCCCGGCCGTCATATCCGTAGAAATGAAGCTGGGTTTTGAATTTGGGAATCGATTTTTCAAAGACTTTTTTAATGCCTGCTGGAATGGCTTCGGTGGAGCGGATCACTTTTTCTTTTTCCAGAACCTGTTTCAGCGTTTTCTGGGAGATAATCGACTCTTTCATGAGAAGAAGCCGGTTTTGACCGAAATTCGTAAAGAGAATCGGCCCCAGCCGGTCCGGATCAAGCCCTTCTTTTTCCATGACTTTGCGGAAATAGCGGTCTTCAATTCCGATTTTATAAATCCCTTTCTCCCTGAGAACTTTCAGATAATCCTTGACCAGTCCCATAATGACCTTGTCCGTCTCCACCAGGGAAAACTGAAAATTCCCATGGCTGTCCCGTTCGGTTAACAGCCCTTCCTGAAAGAATTCAGGAATAGCATCAAAAAGGTCATCATCCCGGGTATTCCA
Source organism: Thermodesulfobacteriota bacterium (assembly GCA_040753295.1). Lineage (GTDB taxonomy): Bacteria > Desulfobacterota > Desulfobacteria > Desulfobacterales > UBA2156 > RBG-13-49-15. Next base: position 13,294 of record JBFMEI010000016.1, read on the forward strand.
GATACTGAAAACCCCCTCTTCACGGGCGCGTCTTGCGAGTCTTCGCAGATAGTCCCGCTTTTCTTCAAGGGTCGTGAAATCCGCATGAAATCCGGTGTCGTGGGTTTTATTGTATTCGGTGATGATGGTGTTCAACTTGATGATGAACACCTGGACTTCGTTGATGAATTCAAGAACTCCTTCGGGAATCACCAGGACGCCGTAATTTTTCCCGGCTGCCGCCCGCCTCACAATGCCGTCGCAGATGACCCGGGAAAGATGGCGAAGCGTGATGCCGTAGGCATTGTAATCGAGGGATTCGGATCGCTCCATCCGATCCTTATCGATATAATCCGCCAGATCTTCTCCGATGAGCGTGATATTGGCATGGCTCTGCAGGGCCACTTCCAGAGCAAGATGGCTGGCCACCCGACCCATGACTTTGCAGATATGCCAATATTTCACATCCGAGCTGCAGTCCGTGCAAAGGTTGCTGATGGAACCGGCAAAGGATCGGGCAGCGGAATGAAATCCGAAGGACATGGCGCAAAGGACGTTTCCTTCGGTATCCCTGACCTGAATATCACCGTCAATGGTCTTGGGCACGCCGATGACCTGGACACCGTCCGATTTCAACTCCTGTGCCAGGAAAGCGGCATTGGTATTCGAATCATCTCCGCCGACAATGATCAATGCATCAAGCCCGAGATTCCGGCATGACTCCCTTGAGAACGAGACCTTTTCTTTGGAATCGATCTTGGTCCTTCCGGTTTTAATCATGGTAAATCCGCCCATATTCCGGTACCGGTCGACCAGGTCGCCATCCAGCTCCACCGCTTCATTCTCAATGACACCGTCAGGACCCATTAAAAATCCAAAGATCCGATTCCCCGGATTTGCCTTTTTGGCCGCGTCATACAGACCTGCAATAACGTTGTGGCCGCCCGGGGCCGGACCGCCTGAAAAGACGATTCCGATATTCCGCTCTTTCCGAAACTGCTTTTCTTCAGGCCCGCCGGGAGAAGGGATGCCCACAACGTTCTGAACCCGGTTGTAGATGATATCCGGAAGTCTCCTCTGGGCCTCCTTATCGAGATGAAAACGGTATCGGGTATCTTCTTTGAGCAGGGTGCAGGGACATGAGAACGGGACGCATCGGGGCGGGCGGAATTTTCTCCTTTCTGTAAGTTCGCGATTGACATTGCCGACCAGTTGCCGGACCTTTTTGTTCTTCAGAAACATCTCCACATCGAAAGCCGATTTGGCGGACATAGATCCTCCCTCTGTATTGGGCTGTTTCACCGAATGGGTAATTTCGCTGCTGACGCTTGAGAGATCATATCGGTGCTGAATTACAGG
>JBFMEI010000017.1:0-14615 GCA_040753295.1 Thermodesulfobacteriota bacterium
GGAAGGGAATAATTGATGCTGGAAAAAAAATGGATCTATCAAATTGCCTTGATGATGATGGGATTTGTGTTGCTATTATCGTGCAGCGGCCCGGAAAGGGGGGCCAACGCGAGCGAAAGAATCGCTGTATATCTGGATCGTGGAGGTGATGACAAAGCCACCAAACAGATGGGCTCCTGGATGGAAGGAGATTTGAAGAATGTCCTGCAGCGAAGAGGCGGATATCCGGTTCGCATTATTTCCTCACGGGATGAGTTCAAGACCGGCCAGGGAGAGTATCTTGTTACGGTTCGAATTCTTCGCTACAATCCGGGAAGCAAGGCGGCAAGAATCATCATCGGATTCGGCGCCGGATATGCATCTCTGGATGTTCACTATGAGCTGATCGGTCCCAGCGGGAATACCCTGATTTCAAAAGATGACGGCTGCGCCACATCTCTGGACTGGCAACGTCTGGGGCGTAAACTCAATGAAAATATTCTCGCTGCGGTTAAACCCCGGATTGCTGCAGGAGATACAGGCCTGCCTGTGACCACCCCGTCCCCGGAGAAGACCCCGGAAAACAGACAACTCAAAGATTCGGCAGAGCAGCTCCGCCAACTGGAAGAACTTTATAAACAAAAGCTCATTACAGACGAAGAATATCAGCAGAAAAGAAAAAAAATCATAGAAAGCCTCTGATTCACCTGCCGGATATGAATTCCCTGAGCCTCAATACCCTTATGACCGCAATTCCGATCCGATTTTATTTCGCATCTTTAAAGTCAACGGGAAACCCTCTTTCAGTTCCAAGAACCATGCTCTTTTGGTTATGGATGACCGGAGTTCTGTCCATCGGCGGATGCACGGTCGGACCCCAATATACCCCTCCCCGACTCGATATCCCCAACCGGTATCATCAGATTTCAGATCAGCAGCCTGAAACCGATCCTCTTTCCGCAGCCCTGAAGGAATGGTGGGTCCTTTTTAAAGACAAGAAACTCGACTCCCTTATCGAAGAGGCCATATCGGCCAACAAAGACCTTCGGATTGCCGAAACCCGGATCCGGGAAGCCCGCGCCCGATTAAGGATAGCTGCCGCCGAGAGATATCCGTCCCTTGATGCCGCAGGCGATTACCGTCAAAGTCGAATAAGTGAAGAGATCGAATCCCCTCGGGGAGGCGAAACGCAAAGCCTGTTTCAGGCAGGCTTTGATGCGATATGGGAAATCGATCTTTTCGGTGGAAATCGAAGGTCTGTTGAAGCAGCCGAAGCGGACATGGGCGTCGTTCTTGAGGCCCGCAGAGACGTTCTGGTCACCCTTCTGGCGGAAGTTGCCCGAAATTATATTGAGTTAAGAGGCACCCAGCAGAGGATTGTCATTGCCCGTGAAAATATTCAGACCCAGCGGCGTACGGTGGAATTAATTCTCGGCAGGATCAAAGCAGGAATCGACAACCAGCTTCGACTCGCCCAGGCCAAAGCCCAGCTGGCGTCACTGGAAGCGCAACTTCCTGTACTCGAACGAAAAGCAGCCCAAACCATCTATCGGCTGGATGTCTTGACCGGACGCCCTCCCGGAAATCTCTACCCACTGCTCAATTCAATGGAGCCGATTCCCGGCGCTTTTTTTAAATTTCCCATCGGCATCCCCTCAGATCTTCTCAGACGCCGGCCCGACATCCGCAAAGCAGAGCAGGAACTTGCCGCTGCTACAGCCCGGATTGGGATTGCCACTGCCGATCTTTTTCCCAAATTTTCTTTAATTGGAGGTTTCGGCCATCAGGCATTCGATTTTTCAGACCTTGCCGATTCGGGCAGCAGATTCTGGAGCATCGGGCCATCCATCCGATGGCCGGTTTTCAACTCAGGACGCATCCGGGCCAATATCGAGGTGCAAAACTCAAAACAGGAGGCGGCTCTGGTTCAGTACGAAAAAAGCGTTATCACTGCATTGGAAGAAGTGGAAAACGCTCTGGCTGCCCTGACCAATGAGCAGAAAAGCAGAGCCTCACTCTCCGAATCGGTCCTGTCAAACAAAAAAGCGGTTGATATTTCAGGAGAACTCTACCGAAGGGGAATGACCGGCTTTCTGGATGTTCTAATCGGCCAGAGGACGCTTTACCTCGCCCAGGATGCCCTGGTGCAAAATGAGCAAAGTATTGCAACTTCAATGGTGGCGCTATTCAAGGCACTCGGAGGAGGGTGGCAAATTCCGGAATCATAACGGAACACCCTAAATGACACCTAAATTGAGGTGACACTTAAGGATAAGGAACAAGTTCACACAATGAAAGCGACGACAAAACCATTTTCAGGTTTCCGGTTGATACCCCTTCTGTCCATTACCTTTTATGTGTTGATCCTTACCACGCTTTTTATGGCATGCTCACGGGAAAATTCATCTCAAAAAGCATCGCCGGATCAACGTAAAACGATTCCCGTCCCTGTCGGGACCGCAAAGGCAGTATCCAAGCCTGTTTCGGTCGAACTCCAGGCCGTCGGAACCGTGGAAAGTTCAGCCAGTGTTATCATTCGATCTCAGGTTGAAGGGGAAATCACCATGGTCCACTTCAACGAAGGGGAAATGGTAACCGCCGGCCGGCTTCTTTTTACCATAGACCCACGGCCATATGCCGTATCCCTGAAACAGGCGGAAGCGGCCCTGGCGCGCAACCGGGCGGAGCTTGATAATGCCAAGAAGCAAGCAGCCCGGTATCAGGAAATTACCGGTCAGGGCCTGGTTTCAGAAGAGCAGATCGACCAGATCACCACTGCTGTTGCCGGCTTGACCGCGGTTGTACAGGCTGATGAAGCGGCAGTCGAAAACGCGCGCCTCAAACTGGGGTTTTGCAGTATCCGTTCCCCCATCACCGGCCTGGCAGGATCTCTGAAACTTGACAAGGGAAACCTTGTCAAGGCCAATGACAATGAGCGATATCTGGTGACCGTCAATCAGATCAGCCCTATAACCGTTGCGTTCGCCATTCCTGAACGAAACCTTGCCGAGGTAAGACGCCGGATGGGAGCCGGCCTGCTGACTGTGAAAGCCGTTATTCCCGGAGAGGAAGAGAATCCGGTACTAGGACGATTGAGCTTTATTGAAAACCGGGTGGATACCCATACGGCCAGCATCATGCTCAGGGCGACCTATCCCAATACAGACCATCGCCTCTGGCCGGGCCAGTTTGTTCATGTTGCTCTGGCCCTGGGTGCCGAACGAACCGTTACCGTCGTTCCGGCTCAGGCGGTGCAGACCGGACAGCGGGGGGAATATCTCTTTGTGGTCAGACCGGATCAGACCGTAGAATTCCGTCAAGTCACTACGGGGCAGAACATCAATGGTGAGATGGTGATCACATCCGGCCTGAACCCCGGAGAGACGGTTGTCATCGACGGCCAGTTGAAGCTTACGGACGGCTCCATGGTTAAATTGAGCGACCGAATCCAGGAAAAACCTGAAAAAGCAAAGGAACCTCCTGCAGGAGATCGGAAGGGGAAATAGGAAGACCGTAATGAACATTACCGAAATTTTTATCCGGCGTCCGGTCATGACCACCCTGGTCATGACCGCCATTCTCCTTTTCGGAGTCATGGCCTATCGGATGCTTCCGGTCAGTGAACTTCCCAATGTCGATTTCCCTACGATTCAGGTTACTGCGAATCTGCCCGGATCAAGCCCGGAGACCATGGCCGCTTCGGTTGCAACACCTCTGGAACGGGAGTTCTCCACCATTGCAGGCGTCGATTCAATGACATCCACAAGTGCCCTGGGAACCACCCAGATCACCCTCCAGTTTTCTCTGGAGCGGGACATTGACGCCGCCGCGCAGGATGTCCAGACCGCCATTTCCAAATCCCAGCGCCTTCTTCCGGCTGGAATGCCCACACCCCCGTATTTTCGTAAAGTCAACCCTGCCGATCAACCGATTCTTTATCTGGGGTTAAGTTCTCCGATCCTCCCCCTTTCCACGGTTAACGAATACGCTGATACGCTGATGGCCCAGAGGATCTCCATGATCCGGGGAGTGGCGCAGGTCAATATTTACGGTTCCCAGAAATATGCCGTCCGAATCCAGGTCAACCCCAAAACCTTGAGTTCCACCGGTATCGGCATGGATGAAATCGAAAAAGCCGTGGCGGACGATAACGTCAACCTCCCCACCGGTATTCTTCACGGCCCCTTCAGGACATTCACCGTCCAGTCTGCCGGACAACTTCTGAAAGCAGCGGAATACCGCCCCCTGATCATCGCTTATCGAAACGGCGCGCCGATAAAACTGGAAGATGTGGGACGCGTTCTTGACAGCGTTGAAAATGACAAGGTTGCGAACTGGCTCGATGGAACCCGGTCCATTGTCCTGGCTGTTCAGAGGCAGCCGGGCACTAATACCGTTGAAGTAGCGGATTCCATCAAAAACCTGATACCCAGCTTCCGGTCTCAACTCCCGGCTTCGGTGGACCTCACGGTCTTATATGACCGTTCGGTTTCTATCCGCGAATCGATTCATGATGTTCAGTTCACCCTGGTCCTCAGTATGATGCTGGTGATCCTGGTCATCTTCCTTTTCTTGAGAAATCTTTCCGCCACCCTGATTCCAAGCCTGGCACTTCCCATGTCCGTCATCGGAACCTTTGCGGTCATGCATGTCATGGGATACAGCCTCGACAATCTCTCTCTGATGGCGCTCACGTTGTCCGTGGGGTTTGTCGTGGATGATGCCATCGTCATGCTTGAAAATATCGTCCGCCATATGGAGATGGGCAAAACCAGGCTTCAGGCTGCCTTGGATGGTGCCAGGGAGATCGGCTTTACAATTCTTTCAATGACATTATCCCTGGTGGCTGTTTTTATTCCGGTTCTTTTCATGGGGGGAATCATTGGAAGGCTCCTTCACGAGTTTGCAGTGACCATCAGCGCTGCGATCCTGGTTTCAGGAGTCGTTTCCCTTACCCTTTCTCCCATGCTGTGCAGCCGAATGCTCAAGTCTTCCCATGAACAACGTCACGGACGTCTGTATCAGGTATCGGAGAGGGTGTATCAGGGAATGCTGAGAGTATATGACCGGACCCTTAAAAGCGTGATAACGCATCGATTCGTCACCCTTCTCCTTGCTGTGATACTGATCCCTCTGACCATCTACCTTTTCAAAATAGTCCCAAAGGATTTTATTCCAAGCCAAGATATTGATCAGCTCTTCGGATATACCGAAGCTGCTGAAGGAACTTCATTTGAGGCCATGGTGGGTCATCAAAAACAAGTTGCCGATATTGCCTCCAGAGATCCGGCCGTAGAACATGTCATGTCCGCCGTCGGTGCCGGCGGTTTCCGGTTAACCGGAAATGCCGGGTCGGTCATGATAAAGTTAAAACCGAAAACTGAACGGATCGAAACCGCCGCTCAGGTTCTTGCCCGATTAAGGCCGAAGCTTGCAGCGGTTCCTGGAATCCGTGTTTTTCTCCAAAATCCGCCGGCAATCCGGATCGGCGGACAGATCACGAAAAGCCTTTACCAGTATACATTACAAGGAAGCGATACTACTGAGCTGTTCCAGTGGGCACCAACGGTTGAAGCCAGGCTCAGAGAACTCCCGATTCTTCAGGACGTTACAAGCGATCTTCAGCTCACCAATCCTGAAGCCCGGCTGAGCATCGACCGTCAGAAAGCCAGAAGCCTGGGAATATCCGCACGCCAGATCGAATCTCTGCTGTTTAATTCCTTTGCTTCAAGAGAAATTTCAACCATATATGCCTCGACCAACAGTTACCGAGTTCTTCTTGAAGTCGAACCCGAATATCAGCGGGATCCTTCAGCGCTCTCCATGCTCTATGTTCGTTCTTCAAAAGGCCAACTGGTCCCCTTATCGACTGTAACAACCGTTTCAACCGGCATCGGACCCCTTTCCATCAATCACACCGGACAGCTTCCCTCGGTCACCATCTCCTTCAATCTTTCGGCCGGGACTGCATTGGGAGAAGCGGTAAACGAGATTGAGAAAATCATGCGGGATCAGCGAGTTCCGGCAACCATTTCCGGGAGCTTTCAGGGAACCGCCCAGCAGTTCCGATCCTCAACCCAGGGATTATTCATCCTTCTGATTATGGCAATTCTCGTCATCTATCTTGTTCTGGGAATATTATATGAGAGTTTCATCCACCCTGTCACGATTCTTTCCGGGTTGCCGTCGGCCGGGGTCGGGGCTCTTCTTACCCTGCTTTTCGTTAAAATGGACCTCAGCCTTTACGCATTTGTCGGGATTATCCTTCTGGTGGGAATTGTAAAGAAGAATGCGATCATGATGATCGACTTCGCCCTCTCTGCCCAGCGAGAGGATGGGAAAAGCGTAACCGATGCGATCTATGAAGGATCTATTTTGCGATTCCGCCCCATCATGATGACCACCATGGCTGCCCTCATGGGGACCCTGCCCATTGCTTTAGGAATCGGCGCGGGCGGCGAAGTTCGTCAACCGTTGGGTGTGGCCGTAGTCGGAGGGCTTCTCCTCTCACAGCTTCTTACGCTTTATATCACCCCGGTGATTTATATTTATCTTGAATCGGCTCAGCACTGGATTAAGAAAAGGAGAAGAACCCGGAAAGCCCATGATCTTGCTTCCCGGCCATAACAGCGGCTTCGATGGGAGCTTAATCCACAAAATAAATGGCAAAGGATAATCCTCATGAAAAAAACAGGAGTTGCAATCGCTTTTATCGGCATACTACTGATTACAATTCTTCTGATTCGGACCTTTATTTTTACTCCTCCCCCGATTCCGGCAGCTCAACCTTCAACCGTTCAGATCGACAAGGATCAGGCATCCCTTCGTCTTTCAAAATCCGTTACGTTTAAGACCATTTCCCATCAGGATGCTTCAAAAGTCGAAAAAGACGCCTTCATCTCATTTCACCGGTTTCTTGAAACTTCATTCCCCCTCGTCCACAGCAGGCTTCAGAGAGAAATCTTAAATGAACTGAGTCTTCTTTACACCTGGGAAGGAAAAGACAAAACAGAAAAACCGATTCTGCTCTATGCACACCTGGATGTGGTTCCGGCAGCCGGCGAAACGGATCACCAATGGAGTCATCCTCCGTTTGAAGGTATCCTTTCGGATGGATTTATCCACGGGCGTGGGACCCTGGATGATAAATGCAATGTCATGGGGATATTTGAAGCGGTGGAGAAGCTGCTCGACGAAAATTTTCAACCTGAAAGAACCGTCTTTCTTGCATTCGGACATGATGAAGAAGTGTCGGGCAAGAATGGAGCGCGCATCATCTCTGAAAGATTAAGCTCGAAAGGGATCCGGCTTGAATTCGTTCTGGACGAAGGCGCGGTGATCGTCAAAGACGTGATTCCAGGGGTCCCGGTTCCGGTCGCCCTCATTGGAATTGCTGAAAAAGGGTATCTCAGCCTCGAACTCAGCGCCAAAACCCAGGGCGGGCATTCGTCAATGCCGCCGAAGCATACTGCCATCGGAGCGCTGAGCAGGGCGATTGCCTCGGTGGAAGAATCCCCCCTTCCTGCCAGATTGACTTACAGTGCTGCGTTTTTTGAACAGGTGGGCCCCAGAATGCCGTTTTCCAGGAAAATCATTTTCTCGAATATGTGGCTTTTCAACCCCCTTGTGAAAAAAATCCTTTCCGCTTCTCCGGAACTCAATGCCGGAATCCGGACAACGGCTGCAGCCACCATCTTTACGAGCGGCGTTAAAGAAAATGTCCTCCCGACCCAGGCGATCGCTGTACTCAATTTCAGAATTCTTCCCGGGGAGACGGCTTCAGATGTTGCGGAACATGTCCGTAAAACCATCGACAACCCGGATATTCAAATCAGGCTGATGGAGCCTTTCAATGAACCTTCGCCGGTTGCCGATCGAAAGTCAAAAAGCTTCAATCTGATCAAAAACACGATCTATTCCCTTTTTCCGGGAAAGGATCTGGTCGTTGCACCCTTTCTTGTGTTGGCGGCAACCGATTCACGCTACTTTGTCAAGTCTGCGGAGAATGTCTATCGGTTTTCACCGATTGTCTATCGCAAGGAAGACTTAAAGCGACCCCATGGAATCAATGAACGGATCGCTGCCGACGATTATGTGAACGTTATCCGGTTTTATTATGAGATAATTCGATCATTGAAACAGCTATAGAAAGATAACAGACTACTTTTTCTTAAATATGGAACGCCATCCGGTGGGTTGAAAAAAGGTCGGAGCCACTCCTCTTCTGACATCACGAGCCATTTCGGTGATATAGAAAGCATCCGGATCTTCCAGGTGGATGATTTCGAGCATCTTTTTGACATCTTTCCTGCGGCAGGCAATGAGTAGCTCCATGACAGGGCCGCTTCGCCCTTCTCCCGGAAATATGGTAACCGGCTGGCCGAATTCCCGGATCTTCTCGGCAAGCTGCTTCCCGGCCCTTCTGCTGATAACCCGAAGAACCATAATTCCAAGGGCCAGACGGCGTTCTACGGCGATTCCCACCACGTTTCCAGTGGCATATCCAAATGCATAAAACAATGCCAATACCGGCTGGGCTTTTATTTTGTGGACAACGGTGCTGACCACCGTAATCCAGATGAGAATCTCGAAGATCCCTAAAAAAAAGGCAACGATGCTTCGTCCCTGAACCGTAACAATAGTCCGGATGGTTCCTAATGATACATCCCCGATGCGTGCGATAAAAATAAGAGCCCCGGTTAAAAGCGTTATGGAATCCAGCATGAACGATTTCCTTTCCTAAAAAAATGGTGTTTATAAAGGATCTCTTTATCATGAAATCCATCCCGGAAAAAGAGGGAACCTGCTTAATCCTGTTGATAAAAACATGAAAACCGGATATGGGCAAAGGCAACCCGGAAGTAAATGCGGCTGTTGACTTCGATTTAAAAGGATTCTTATAAAAATTTCAATTTAGAAAAAATATCATGAATGTGATTTCTACGGATTTAAACGGAGTGCTGATTATAGAACCGGACCTCTTTGGAGACCATCGCGGGTTTTTTATGGAGACGTACAACTTAAGACGATACCGTGAAAACGGAATCGATTCGGATTTTGTCCAGGACAACCTCTCCTTTTCAAAAAAGAAGACACTTCGGGGCCTCCATTATCAAATCCAACATCCGCAGGCCAAACTGGTTCAGGTACTATCGGGAGAAGTCTTTGATGTCGCCGTCGATATCCGTCCGAAATCCTCAACATTCGGAAAATGGATTGGAGTGGTGTTAAGCCATGAAAACCACCGTCAGTTTTTTATTCCGGAAGGATTTGCCCATGGATTCTGTGTTCTAAGCGAAAACGCCCTCTTCTCCTACAAATGCTCGGACTTTTACTCTCCCAAGGACGAAGGCGGCATTCTCTGGTCGGATCCGGACCTCGGGATATCATGGCCTTTCAATGATCCGATTGTCAGCCTGAAAGACGATCGTTATCCAAGACTTTATCATATTGCCCAGCAGAACCTTCCCTCTTGGGGAGATGCCTGATGAAACTCCTGATCATCGGATCAAAAGGACAACTGGGCTATGACCTTGTCCGATACTCAAAACATCTGGGGATTGACGTTGAAGCGGCGGATCTTCCGGAAATCGATATCACCCGACCCCGATCTGTTGAGAAGTGGGTGGCTCTTGCCAGGCCCAGCATCCTCATCAATGCCGCCGCCTATACCAATGTAGACAAGGCGGAAAGCGAACCCGCTCTTGCAGATGCCGTAAACAGCACAGGACCGGCATATATCGCCCGGGAATGCGAAAGATTCGGAATCCCTTTTTTGCATATTTCAACCGATTATGTTTTTAACGGCAGGAATCAAATCCCTTACAAGGAATCGGATCCGATAGAACCCCTGGGTGCTTATGGAAAAAGCAAGGCTGATGGGGAAAGGCATATCCGTGAATCTCTTAAAACCCATATCATCGTCCGAACATCATGGCTCTATGGTGCCCATGGGCATAACTTTGTGAAAACCATGCTTCGACTGGGGAAAGAAAAACCGGTATTAAGAGTTGTCTCCGATCAGTTCGGTTGTCCGACCTGCGCTGCCGACCTTGCCGAAACGCTTTTGAAAATTGCACAGCAGATCCAGGGCGGTCATCGCCTGGAATGGGGAACCTATCATTATTGCAACTTCGGGATTATTTCGTGGCATCAGTTTGCCACCACCATATTTGAGCTGGCAATTCCATTCATGGCTCTTGCCGTAAACCGGGTTGAGCCTATCTCCACCGAAGAATATCCGACTCCTGTAACACGCCCGAAATTTTCGGCTCTCGACTGCACCCGGATTCAAAACTCGTTCGGAATCCGGCTCAAGCCCTGGCGTGAAAGCCTTCAACAGACGATTCCGGAAATCATCAATGAACTCCAAAGAACACCCTGACCCTACCCTGTTGGAGCAGGCACCCGGCGAAAAAACCGCTCCGGTACGGGGATATGTTCAAGTCTATACGGGAAATGGAAAAGGAAAGACAACCGCAGCCATCGGTCTTGCCATCCGAGCTGCCGGAGCAGGATTGAAAGTATTCATCGCCCAGTTCATCAAAATGGGCGAGTATAGCGAAATCAAGGCACTTAAGCGATTTTCCGACCTGATTACCTTGGAGCAGTTTGGATTGGGAAGGTTTGTGGAAGGACATCCTTCAACAGAAGATATTGATGCGGCGCATAAAGGCCTCCAACGGGTCAAGGAAGTAATGGCCGGCGGCGAATACAAAGTCATTATAATGGAAGAAGCGAATGTCGCGGTAAAATTCGGGCTGATAACAGATAAAGATCTGCTGGGAATCATCATCTCCAAACCCCAGGATGTCGAGCTGGTCATTACCGGTCGATACGCCTCTGTCCGTATCATAGAAATCGCCGACCTGGTCACAGAAATGAAATCCATCAAACATTATTTTGAGGAGGGGGTGGAAGCGAGGATTGGAATCGAAAAATAAGAGAAAAAGCTCCTGCCTCGCGGTTTTTGGTACCGGTTCGGAAGTGGGAAAAAGCTTCGTCACAACGGCTCTTTGCCGTGCCCTGTCCAATCGCGGATTTCGAATCGCACCCTTCAAGGCCCAGAACATGTCCAACAACTCCGGTGTAACTCCGGAAGGCCTTGAAATGGGACGCGCTCAGATCGTCCAGGCTGAAGCCTCTCGAATCCCCCCCCATACGGACATGAACCCGATCCTGTTGAAACCCTCCGGAGAATCCGGATCCCAAATTATTCTCCTCGGCAATCTGCTTCGGAACACCACCCCGTTGGAGTATTATCAAAAGAAAGCATATCTGCGGGATAACGCCTGCAGCGCACTGACCCGGTTGATGGATCAATTTCCGTATATCATTATCGAAGGTGCGGGATCATGCGCCGAGGTCAATCTGGAAAAAGATGATATTGTTAATTTTAAAATCGCCGAATATGCCGATGCACCGGTTATTCTCGTTGCCGATATTCATCGCGGCGGGGTTTTCGGACAGATCATCGGAACCCTTGCATGTTTACCCAAAAAAAGCCGGGATCGCATCGCAGGGATCATCATCAACCGGTTTCGAGGTGATTTGAAGCTTTTCGCCGGCGCAACCCGATGGATTGAGAAAAAAACCCGGAAACAGGTTCTCGGCATCCTTCCCTGGGAAGACCGGATTCGAATCGATGCTGAAGATTCGGTAACGATTGAAAACCCAAAGCCTGTTTCATCCGGAAAATCCGGAAATCCAGCCGTTGCCGTGATCCGGTTTCCTCATATCTCCAATTTCACTGATGTCGACCCCTTGACCCGGATTCCGGGGCTTGATCTTTTCTTTATCGAAAAAAAACAGGATTTATCTTTTTTTAAAGCGATCATCCTTCCAGGCTCGAAACATACCAGGGCAGACCTGGATTGGCTGGTATCCACCGGATGGAAGGAGGAGATCAGGAAATATGTCAACCATGGCGGGCATCTCCTGGGAATCTGCGGCGGATATCAGATGCTTGGAATCTCCATCAGCGATCCGGACGGGATTGAAGGAAATCCTGGAACTTCAACAGGGCTTGAGCTTCTTCCGGTTGAAACCTGTCTCATGTCTCCCAAAACCACCACTCTGACCCGGTTCGGCTGGGGAAAAGAGAAGGGGAGCGGTTATGAAATCCATATGGGACGGACCCTCCGGTATGGCGGCCATCCTCTCTTTTCCATTGAGATGAGAAATGGCGTTTTATGCCGGGATGAGGACGGGTGCCGTTCAGCAAATTCAAAAATAATGGGGACATACCTCCATGGCCTTTTCGAGTCACCCGGAATTATCCGCCGCTGGCTGAAGATCATGGACCTGGATCGTCTCAAGGTTCCCGAGGAAGACTACCTTTCCTTCAGAGATAAGGCCTATGATGAGTTGGCCATCCATTTCGAAACCCACATCCGGATGGATGCAATCATAAATCTGCTCCAACCGAAAGAATGAAGCGCACGTGGAATCCATTTTGATCATCGGAGGGGCAAGAAGCGGCAAGAGCCGGTTTGCGCTTGATCTTGCAGAAGGATATCCGGGAAATGAAAAACTCTTTATTGCCACCTGTATCCCTCGAGATATTGAGATGAAAGAACGGGTGGCCCGGCATCAACGGGAACGGAATCCTCTTTGGAAAACTCTTGAAATTCCGATCCAAATCGCCGATGCCGTTCTCGAAAAAAGCCCGACTGCAACCCTGATTCTTATTGACTGCCTCACCTTATGGGTGAGCAATTTAATTTTTGAAATCAAGGATGAAAAGGCCATTTATGAAGCGGTTCGCAAAATGGTTGAGTCTCTGTCGAGATCATCCTGCCCGGTCATCCTGGTCTCCAATGAAGTGGGATGCGGGATCGTCCCGGAAAACCCTCTTGCGCGGTTGTTCCGGGATATCTCAGGCCGAGTGAATCAGCAGGTCGCCGGAGTCTGTTCAAAGGTCTTTTGGATGACGGCCGGAATCCCGGTTCCGGTGAAACATTGAAAATTTGATGATCCATCTCATCTCTGCATTACAGTTTCTAACCCTCCTTCCCCTGGGCAGACCCGTCCCCCTCGATCCTGTGAAAATGATCGGCTTTTTTCCTGCTGCCGGACTGATTATCGGTGCACTTCTGACATCGGCTGATTCTCTTTTTTCACGACTCTGGAATCCTCCTGTCGCAGCTCTTCTGGATATTGTTTTTCTGGTTGTGATCACGGCATCCCTCCACATCGACGGTCTTGCAGATACTGCTGACGGGATCCTCGGACACCGGACCCGGGAAAGAGCATTGGCCATCATGAAAGACAGCCGGATCGGCGCCATGGGGCTTATCTGCGTGCTTTGCACCTTATCTTTGAAATGGGCGGGAATCTCTGGAATTGAAAAAAACAGGCTCTTATTACTGCTCCTGATTCCGGCATATGCACGGGGCGGCATCCTGTTTGCCGTGAAATATCTTCCATATGGAAGGCCTGAAGGTGGAACAGGGTCGTTCATATTCGAAAAACCGTCCCCCCATTTTTTCTTTGCCGGCCTGCTCCCTCCTGTTCTTTTATCCGCATTTCTCGGTTGGGATGCCGTTCGGTTGAACCTGGGGTTTATCCTGATTCTTGTGGCTCTCATCATTTTCTATCGAAAACGGATGGGCTGCGTTACCGGAGACATGCTGGGCGCCATGATTGAAATTACAGAATCAATGCTTTTCTTATTATTTTCCGTGCAGGGAATTTCATGATCACAGGACATGGTGGAAATATCTATCAGCTTGCTGAACTCCTCGGATGTCGAACCGATGAGATTATCGACATGAGCAGCAACATCAATCCACTGGGGCCAATCCCCGGACTCATCCCTGTGTTGAAAAAGAATCTTCAATCCATCAGAGTCCTTCCGGAAGCGGATGCAGCAGGAATGGTCCAAGCCGTAGCCGGGCGTTATGGTATTCCCCATCGACAGATTGCTGCAGGAACCGGAACCACCCAGCTCATTTATGCGCTTCCCCATGCCCTCAAAATGAAAAATGCCCTGATTATCGGCCCCACCTATTCAGACTATGCCGATGCCTGCAAGACGTACGGCGTGAAAAGCACCTATCTTTTTTCAAAACCCGCGGATCTCTTCACGCCCGACATCACTGCAATCCATCAGTTTTCCACCCGATTCGATACCATTTTCATCTGCAATCCCAACAACCCGACCGGCGGCCTTCTTGGTAGAAAAGATATCGAAACCCTCTGCCGGATCTGTTCCCATGCCAATGTGATCGTGGATGAATCCTACCTTCCGTTTGTGGACGGCTGGGAAGAGGAGAGCATCATGAGATCCGATCTTCCCAATGCATTTGTTCTCCATTCCCTCTCCAAAATCTTTGCCGTCCCCGGACTTCGAATCGGGCTGATTTTTTTTCCTCATGCATTCAGAGAAAATATAACCCGCGCCCTTCAGCCCTGGAGCGTTTCCGGTCTCGCTCAGGTTGCCGCCCGTTATATCATGGAAAACAGAGAAAACGCCGTCCGGTTCATTGAAAAAAGCTGCAGATACATCACCGCAGAAAAAAACAAATTCCTAAACCGATTTGAAGGAGTCGAGGGGATCCGGTTTTTCCCGAGCCGCGTCGGCTATCTGCTTGCCCGTCTTTCCGGAAGGGACTCCGGAACCCGGCTCGCCGATT
>JBFMEI010000018.1:0-14515 GCA_040753295.1 Thermodesulfobacteriota bacterium
GTTCAGATTCTTTGATGCTTAAAAGAAGCTTCCGGGCATCAGGCTGATCCGGCATGTAAACCAGGCAGTTTTGTATCGCTTTTTCCGCTTCCTTATTTTTCCCTTTACTGAAAAAATTGAGTGCCTTCTCCCATTCCGCATCAAACAGGCTCTGTTTCTCCACATCAATCCCGGCAGCCCGTATAAATTCCAGAACCGTATTGACCGGAACCAGCCAGTTGAACCCTGAAAATGCCTGTCCTTTTGCCAGTCCGACATAAGAAACCACACCGATCACCTTCCCATTGGCATTGATGCAGGGTCCGCCGCTGTTCCCCCAGATGATATTGACGTCGGTCTGAATCATAGGCGTCCCTTTGATGTCGACCTTGCTTCCGGAAATGGTGCCGGTATTGATGGTCTGATCCACCATCTTCGATTCCTGGCTGAGAATTTCCGATTGCCCGGCGCTGGGATACCCGATGACATGGACCCGCTCACCGATCTGGACATCGCTTGAATTCGCAAGGCGAACGGTCGGAAAATTGCGATCTTCGATCTTTAAAATCGCCACATCCTTTCCGGTTTTTGTTGTAATCTGAACCCCAGGAAGAACATCCTGAATCAGGGTGCCTGCGCCGCCTGGAAGAGGATTGATGGCCGGGCTGTATTCCTTGACTTCAGCAGGATATGCTTTTTTATTGGATAAAATAACACCGAGTTCCTTTTTTAAAATCACCTTGAATTCTCTATATTTGTCATAGAGTTTTCCCATCAGTTGCCTTTTTTCACCCTCGGAATAATTTTTCTGCTCCTGGGCTTCCATCTCCGGGATAACTCTTGTCTGGATGAATTTAATGATCGCCATGGCTTTCATCAGTCCATCATTCGATTCATGAACATCCGCCACGACATGTCCGTTTGTAACCACATATCCGTCGGGATTGACAATAAATCCGCTTCCGGCACCGCCGCTCACAAAATCGTTCCATACCTGCTTTCCGCTCCCCGGATCGACGACCACCCCTTTCACAACGGAATAGATCTGCACCACTGCGGGCTTGGCTTTGAGCAATGTAATCTGAAGGTTGCCCGGAGTCTCTGCGCCGGTGCTGATCGCATTCACGAAGAAAAGGACAATTCCCGCCAACAGCAAATGCATTCGAATCTGTCGCATGGCATCCCTCCTATTTCATAAGAAATCTAAAAAACGGTTTCCCCTCTCAATCCATTAAAATCGATATATCCGATAGATCACTGATCAATGCATGCCGTTTTGAATGCTCCTTCGATCGGTAAAAAGGTCTCTTCAGTCTTTTCCCGAAAGAGAGAGGGAAGTGACCATTCTGACCATGTGCAATGTCTTTGTAATGGTACCACCCACCAGCATGCCGCTTTGCCGGTCATAGAGATATTCATACGAATCCCTTGGATTTCCTTCATATAGCCGAATATAATTACCGACACCTTTTACACTCAGTTGCATTCCGGTAAACGGATCGCGGTCGATCACCTGTCCTGGCCGGAGTTGTCCCAAGGCTGAAGGGGATATCCAAAGTCCTCCCACCTGGCTCGATCCGTTCACCCGCTCCACCTGACCCTGCATGGGCTGGGGCATATTCGGCGGCGCTTGAAGTCGGCTGTATTGGGTGAAATGGACCCATCCGTTTCCCTTATTTTTCATCTCCAGCCTCATGGTGACCGGAAAAGAATAGACGCCGGCGGCAGTCACATCGGCCGTATATTTTCCCTGATAGGTGAGGCTCCGGGTACGTCCCACCCAATCCGGCATCTCTCCGGCATTCCATGGAAAACTCGTGGCTCTGACACCGAGCAGTTGAATGATCCCAACATAACCGCCAACGGCCACGGTGAGTCGATTTCCGGTCAGGGTATTGATGGTGCTTGCCGCGCTTCCATGCCGGGCGATCAGCAATCCCGTATCCAGATCATAAGTATGGTGACCGTTTTTCCCCTGGAACCGGATGGCATTATATGTCCGGTTGTTTAATTGGTAGGGCATTCTGAGAATCCGGCCCGATGCCGTGCTCATCTCCTTAACCTGACTTAACGTTTGGGGATGAATCCAGAAATCTTTGCATTGACGGGCTTCTCCGAAGTCTCCCACGGACGCCAAGATGGTGATATCTCCGCTACCCACTTCTTTCCCTAACAATCGGATATCCAATGCTGCATGATGTTGATCCAGATAGGCGACATTCACTTCCATTAACCCCTGTCCCGCGGTTCCGGAAGTCTCTCTCTCCTCATACTCCTGACCTGTCTGGGGGTTCCAGTGGGTTCCTTTCCCTTTTTCAGCCTCGACCATCTCTGTGGATGCACCTGGAGTCGATGCAAACGTCACGTAATACGTAATCCTGACTCCGGGTTTCAGCCATGACGGCAGGCCCAAGCCTGGTAGAGTCCGGGGAGCGGCTGCAGGAGGTGTTTTTTCTCTCTCAGGAGTCTGCTGGGGCTGGGGTTGTTTTTCGATAAAAGGCTGCTGAGGGATAAACGGAAAGGGTTCTATTTCCGGTGGGGTTGAAAAATCGGGAAATTTCTGATGGGGGCCCATCCAGTCGGGAAGTGTTGCTTTTTGATCGTCGGTATAGGCAGGAGATGCCTGCAACTGGGCCAGGTTCAGCTTCCCATCCGATCCTGATGCCATAATGTTGCAGATTAAAAAGGCTGCCAGGATCCAGATCGACAGCATGGACCTTGCCGAAACGAAGAGGGATTTCATGTTATCCCCTTTCCACCCTTTCCGGATGGATGACAATTGATTATTCAGATACCGGCATCATTGGATCGACTTCAACCCAAATCTTTATGGGAACTCCCGACTCTGGGAGCCGGATGATACCAAATTTCTAACAAGAACTCCATTTGATTTCATATCGGATGACTTCCGAAGATTCCGTATCCGGTTCGTACCCTAATCCAATTCTCCCTTTCCCGGATATGGGCGCCTCATCACGAATCAACGTTTTGGGTGCTTCCCCTTCAGCCAGCAAACAGGTCCCGTTTGTACTTTGATCAACTAAAATGAATTTACCTCTTCGATATTCAATCCTGGCATGAGACCTGGATACGCGTCTATCATCAACGACGATATCATTATAATTCTGACGGCCGAAAGTGATCACCGGATTCGTTTCATCCACTTTGACGACATGATCTCTGAATTTCAGCTCCAGGTAAGTCCTGTGTCCGGTCTGATGCTGGAGAAGACTTTCAAGAACCATCGTGACATCTTTATGTTCCCAGACGATTTCAAAGATGCCGATCTCTCCGCTTTTCCCTTTGATGGTCGACTTTTCGATGAATCTGGCTGAACTTCTGAATTCAGGCTTGAGACAGGTTACGGTCTGTTCCGTGGTTAAAATCTGACGCTGTTTGGCCAGTGCCGCAATCCGGGCAGCAACATTGACCGCATCTCCATAAACATCCCCCGATTCTGAGATGACCTGTCCGAAATTGAAGCCGATGCGAATATTGATTTTCGGATACCATTTACCGGATTCAAACCGCTTTTTTTCAAGACTTTTTTGCATGGCGATCGCCGCTTCCACTGCCTGATCCGCAGTCGAATAACTCGACATGATTTCATCTCCGATCGTCTTGATGACTGTACCGTTATGGTCTTCGACGATCTCCGACAGGAGTGATAGGCAACCCCCGAGAAATGTCCTTGCCTGGGCGTCTCCCAGCACTTCATAAAGATGAGTGCTGTTTGAAATATCGGCAAACATCACGGCTGCGGTTTTTGTCTCTCGCATCATGGAAATATCCGGAGTGCCGCGCTCCCGCTTTTCTCCTGATCGGGAGAAAAATTCAAATCAGGACTTTTTCGAGTTATACGACCATCAATTCAAAACAAGGAAGATGATACTCCATGGCGAAAAATAATTCAATATCCATGGTTTAGGTTTCAATTTTTCCGGAAGATCCGACAGATTCGGAATGCCTAAATCCTGAGTCATGAATCTCTCGTGATGTCCCCTGGAGGATTATTTTGATTTTTAGCATCGGACAAGTTGTGATTCCGGGGTTCCACCACATTGATTAACCGTATGGAAAGGAATTGTTCGATGGCCAGATCCGTTTCCCTGAAGACCGTCTTTAACGACGGAGGAAGTCCCGCCTCATTCCCATCAGGAAGCGGAGATTTCAGGAGGCGGTAAAGATGGATGAGGGTCAACTCATTCAAACTCCATTGAAGAACATAAGATCCGGTGTTGAGCTCACCGATTATTTTTGAACTGATGAGGGAGGACAGGATGCGGTCCACTTCGTCTTCCGAAATATTCCCAAGCTCCTTCACGATAATTTCCCGGGTCACCGGCTCCCCTTTTTTCTGGTGAGCATAGCTGCATAAAACGATTTTCAGCACTTCGGTAAATCCCGCCTTCCCGCTCTTTTCACCATCCTCTCTAAAGACGCCGAGGCAATAAACGATTTCAGCCCCGAATAAAACAATAAGCCACGATAAATAGATCCACAGGAGAAAAATCGGAATGGTTGCAAAAGCTCCAAATACCAGTTTATAGGTCGGGACAGTGGTAATATAAAAAGCAAAGCCCCGTTTTGCCAGCTCAAACAACATAGACGCAACAATTCCTCCGGATACGGCATGACCGGTTTTAATCTTGCAATTCGGGATGCTGATATACGCCATGGTGAGGGCGACGGACGTGAGAAGAAACGGCAGAACTGTTGAGATGACTCCACCCACCTGTTCTGCCGCATCTGAAATAATAGGGAGGGATACAAAATAAGAAGTAATCCCGACGCTGAATCCCACCAGAATCGGGCCAAGAGTTAAAATCGCCCAATAGAGCAAAAAAATTCGAACCCACTGACGCCTGGCCCGAACCCGCCAGATGGTATTAAATGCATTGTCGATGGTCGCCATCATCAACAGGGCCGTAACGATCAGAAAGATAATCCCGATTGTCTTAAGCCTTTGGGCCTGGCTCACAAAATCCTGAATATATTTCTGAACGATTTCACCGGCAGCAGGAACAAAATTTCGAAATAGAAAATCCTGAACATCGGCGATCAATTCGGTAAAATCAGGAAATGCGGAGAAAATCGCCAGGGCAACCGACATCAGGGGGACAAGCGACAGCAGGGTAGTCAGAGTTAACGAAGAGGCGATGAACGTGCACCGGTCTTCAAGAAAGCGATTCCATGCATACCGGCTGAAAGATCTCCAGTATGAAACCGGATACCGTTTTCTTAAAAACAGATTCATATATCCCTGCCCTCCTGAATCGACTCCGAATTGAAGTCAAACCAATCCCTGATCCATCATGGCTTCAACGACCTTTACAAATCCGGCGATGTTTGCACCGTTCACATAATCCCCCGGGGTTCCATATTCACTCGAAGCATCCAGACAGGTTCGATGGATGCTATTCATAATCATTCGAAGACGCTGATCCACTTCCTCCCGGCTCCAGGAGATCCGCATGCTGTTTTGAGTCATCTCCAATCCGGAAACGGATACCCCTCCTGCATTCGCCGCTTTTCCAGGTCCATAAAGGATTTTGCTTTCCCGAAAGATATCGACTCCCTCCGGAACCGTCGGCATGTTTGCGCCTTCGCTGACGACAATCACACGATTTTTCACCAGATTCCGGGCATCTTTTTCATTGATCTCATTCTGGGTTGCCGAGGGAAACGCACAATCGGCATTATGATTCCAGAGGGGATTATAATCCAGAGAAGGGTCCACGGGAATATAGAGGGCTGACGGATAGACCTCCGTATACTCCTTTATCCGACCCCGTTTCACATTTTTCAGCCGTTTGACATACGCAAGCTTTTTTGAATCGATCCCTTCTTCATCAAAAATATATCCGGATGAATCGGAAAGCGTGATGACTTTTGCCTTCAATTCAATAAGCTTTTCCACAGTAAACTGAGCGACGTTGCCGGATCCGGAGACCAGACAGGTCAGCCCCTCCAGTCGTTTGCTCCGAGTGGCCAACATTTCCGAAGCAAAATAAACATTTCCATATCCGGTGGCTTCAGGACGGATCAGGCTCCCTCCCCAGTTGAGACTCTTCCCGGTCAGAACACCGGTAAATTCATTCGTTAATTTTTTATACATCCCGAATAAATACCCGATCTCCCTGGCACCGACACCGATATCCCCGGCCGGAACATCGGTGTTGGGCCCGATATGCCGAAAGAGCTCGCTCATGAAGTTCTGACAAAACCTCATCACCTCATTATCGGATTTCCCTTTGGGATCAAAATCCGAACCCCCTTTTCCTCCTCCCATGGGGAGGGTCGTCAATGCATTTTTAAACACCTGTTCAAATGCCAGAAATTTCAGGATTCCCAGATTGACCGATGGATGGAACCGGAGTCCCCCTTTATAAGGACCGATGGCATTGTTCATTTCAATCCTGAAACCCCGGTTTACATGGGTTTCTCCATGGTCATCCATCCATGGGACTCGAAACATGATAACCCGGTCAGGCTCCACCAGGCGTTCCATAATCTTTGCTTTTCGATATTGAGGATTCCGGTCAAGAACAGGCTTCACGGATTCCATGACTTCCCCTGTTGCCTGATGAAACTCCCGCTCGCCGGGATCTTTTGTTCTAACGACATCAAGAATATTCTCGGACATCGAGCACCTCCTGGAGTTTGAATATTTAGGTTATTTTATTTATAAGATCATTATACACAATATCATTAGATTTCCGATTTCATTCATGATATCATATTATGTATTATTTCGGAAATCCATTCCGATTTCTTTAACAAGCGTCTCCAGATCACATGACTTCAAAACAACCGATTCGCAAGATCCTTTTCACCTTGACATGAAATATATAATTCGTTTACCATGAATTACCCTCAGCAGGAATTCTTTTTTATCTCATTATATATATCAAGCTGTTAAGAAAGGAGAGAGATCATGTCAAAGACCAAAGCCTGTTGGGTAATCTTAGGATGGATTCTGCTTTTTAATGTAATTAACCCTGATGGATGGGCGGCTGAAGGAACCGTCTACCTGAAAAATAATATTCATGCCCAACAGGGAAGCCGGGACATCAAGGCCAGTTTTGCAAATTGGACCAGTCCGGGAGCCGGACACATCATCATCCCGGTTAATACTCCGGTTGTCGTAGACTCTTCTCCATCAACATTCAGGCGCTCTGTTTTTTCCATGACTGTTCAGGATACAAAGAGAAGTGTCATTCTTATCGAATATAACGAAAAACAGATGGGATTTAATGTTGATGAATATTTAAAACGGATCACATCCCCAAGCCCGGTCTCTCTGGATAAACTTTCGGAGATTGATCAAAAAGGGATTAAAGAAGGAAAAGCGTATCCGGGAATGACCAAGGATGGCGTAAGAATCGCCCTCGGATATCCGGCAACCCACATGACGCCTTCTCTGGATGATGACCGATGGACCTATTGGACCAATCGGTTTAAAACTGTTGTGGTTGAATTTGATTCCAAAGGAAAAGTCACAAAGGCTCCTTAACCGGCAAGAAAATCATCATCATGTCATCCAATGCAAAAATTGCACTGATCACCGGCGGAAGCCGGGGAATCGGCGCAGCCATTTCGAGAAGACTGGCAGAGAAAGGATATACCATCTGGCTGAATTACAAAACCAATCACCAGACAGCCGGAGAAGTCATGCGCCAGGTGGAGTCTGCCGGGGGATCGTGCCGACTCCTTCCATTTGATGTGACAAACACCAGAGAAGTCGAAAAGGTTCTGATACCGCTGCTTGAAAATGAAACTCCGGAGGTTCTGATAAACAACGCAGGTTATGCCAAAGATGCCCTTATGGCTCTGATGACCCAAACCGAATGGAAGGAGGTCGTCTCTGTTTCTCTGGACGGCTTTTTTCTCATAACCAAAGCCGTTCTTCCTTCGATGCTCAGGAAAAGGAAAGGACGGATAATTTCTATCGCATCCACATCGGGGCAGAGCGGCATGCCGGGACAGGTCAATTATTCGGCTGCCAAAGCCGGTCTTATCGGTGCAACCAAGGCCCTGGCCGTGGAGGTCGCGAAACGAAACATCCTTGTCAATGCGGTTTCTCCGGGTTTTATCAGAACCGATATGACTGCTGAATTGAATGAAAGCAAGATTCTCCCCATGATTCCAGCCGGACGTTTCGGAATGCCGGATGAAGTGGCATCGGTGGTCGCATTCCTTTGTTCGGAAAAAGCCTCCTACATCACCGGACAGGTCATCTCCATCAACGGTGGAGCATACATGTAACCCTCAGCCTGGTGATAAACCCTCCTCAACCCTAGCGATGATACCTATTCCAAACACCATACACTCTAATTGTACCTTGCATCGCGTTGCCATTACCGGCATCGGGATTATCTCATGCATCGGCACCGATATTCAGACCGTATCCGATTCGCTGAAAACCGGCCGGTCAGGGATTATCGTCGATCCGGAGAGAAAACGCCTGGGATTCCGAAGCCCTTTGACCGGAGTGATTCCTGATTTCAAATCGAGTGATAAATTGCCCAGAAAACATCGTAAAACCATGCCTGATTTTTCCGTTCAGGCTTACGCTGCTGTCATGGATGCCGTCACCATGTCCGGGCTCACCGATAAAGAGATTCAAAATGAGGATACCGGCATGGTTTTCGGATGCGACTCAAGTTCTCAGGCGGCCGTCCATCAGGTGGATCTGTTGCGCAAATACGGTGAAACCAAATCGATTGGCAGCGGATGGATTTTCCGATCCATGACTTCCAATATCACCATGAATCTTAACACCATATTCAAAATTCAAGGTGCAAGCTGGACCATCAGTTCTGCCTGTTCGAGCGGGGGGCATGCCGTCGGTCAGGCTGCTGATCTGATTGCCTTCGGACGGCAGAAGCGTGTCATCTGTGGAGGGGCTCAGGAAATAAACTGGGAGTCGGTATGCAGTTTTGATGGAATCGGTGCCTTCAGCTGCCGGACCGACGCCCCTGAATCCGCAAGCCGTCCTTTTGATAGGGAGCGCGACGGATTGGTCCCAAGCGGAGGAGCTGCGGCGATTGTTCTGGAAGAGTATAACCTGGCAAAAGAGAGGGGGGCGACCATACTGGGTGAAATCCTTGCCTATGCCTTCTCCTCTGACGGAATGTATATTTCCATGCCGAGCATAGACGGTCTCCAGAGAGCCATGAACAAAGCCCTTGACCAAGCCCGGATGAAACCTTCGGACATCCAGTACATCTGTGCCCATGCCACATCAACCCAGGAAGGAGATGCAGCCGAGGCGGAAAATATTTATGCGGTCTTCGGCCGGAATTGCCCCTGGGTTTCATCCCTGAAATCCATGACCGGTCATGAACTCTGGATGTCAGGTGCATCCCAGGTTGTTTATTCTTCGATTATGGCGATTCACGGCTTCATCGCGCCCAATATCAATTTTAAAACTCCGGATGAGCATACATCCAAGCTCAACATCGTCACTCAACCTGTTCTTCATCCACCGAGGACGGTTCTCTGTAATTCAGCAGGATTCGGTGGAACAAATTCATGCCTGATTCTCGGATTTGACACATGATTTATGATTATGCCGTTATCGGCGCCGGTGCCGCAGGAATGACCTCTGCCCTCGTATTGGCCAAACACGGGAGAAGCGTCGCCCTTATCGAGTCATCCGGACAGATCGGCCCATTACTCCGGGGATTTAAGCGAAAAGGGGTTTTTTTCGATACCGGATTTCATTACACCGGCGGACTTGGAGACGGCGAAATCCTCGATATTTTTTTTCGATATCTGGGATTATCGAATCATCTTCAAAAAGAGCCTTTTGATCCGAACGGCTTTGATCTCTTCCGGTTTCCCAATATTGATTTTGAGTTTCTTTTTCCTTATGGATATGACCGGATTGAGCAACGGCTCTGTGACGCTTTTCCTGAAGAAACAAGTGCTGTCTCCAACTATCTGCAGAACATTATGGAAAGCTGTCGCGGCCGGCCTTACCTGAATCTGAACGCCGATATGGGTTCGCTCCAGGGAATGAAGGCTGTTCACGGTACGACCCTTCAGGAGCACTTGGACAATCTTTCAACGAATAGCCTCTTGAATCGAATCCTCTCAACCCACTGTTTCCTTCACGGTGCAACTCCCACGGAGACCTCCTTCATCAATCATGCTGCGATTGTAGGCCCTTATTACCAATCGGTTAATGGAGTTCAGGGAGGAGGCAGGAGCATCGTCGATGCATTCCACACTGAATTGACCGGTCTGGGTGTTGATCTCTTTTGCGGGCATCCGGTTATCCGGATCTCCCCTGCTTCAGATGGAAGCTTGAAACAACTCCATGCCGATAATGACCAGACTATTTTCTGTCGAAGCTGTATCTGCACCATTCACCCGATAACCATGCTTCAACTTATTCCTCCTTCCGTTTTCCGACCCGGATATGTCAACCGAATCAATGGCCTTGAGGAAACATTATCCGCATATATTCTGTATGGAATATCCCGGAATCCGATCTCTTCTCTGGCAAACCGGAATATTTTTCTTTATCCGAAATCGGATATCCCTGGGTTTCATCAGGATATGCCCATTGCGGAGCGACCGGTTTTCATGTCCGGAATGAAAACGAATGGAGACGGTCGAAACGGATATGGATTTATCGCGATTTGCCCGGCGAACTTCAGAGAAACCGTCAGATGGAAAGACAGCCACACAGGCAGGCGACCTGCCGAATATGATGAATTCAAAACACAGGTTGCGGCGGACCTTAAAACCCATGCTGAAAATATCTGTCCGGAACTCAAGGGACAGATCACTTTCATGGAGCTCTCTACACCACTGACATTAAGGGATTTCAGTCAAACTCCCTTTGGGAGCATGTACGGGGTCAAGCATCGGGTGGGGCAGTATAATCCCATGCCGGTAACCCGCCTGAAAGGACTTTACCTTGCCGGTCAGGCTGTCGTCGCCCCGGGTCTGCTGGGAGCAGTGATTTCAGGACTTTTGGCTTGCGGGAACATCCTGGGGCATGATTTTCTCAGAAAAGAGATGATGCAATGCCGTTAAACCGTGTTGTGATTACAGGAATGGGAGCTGTATCCCCTTACGGAAACGGGGTTGAAATCCTTCTGGATTCATTATTTTCCGGTAAAAATGCCATTCAAACCCTTCCGGAAATGGAACAGATCAAAGGGTTAAAAAGCTTTGTTGCCGGTATTGTTCCGGAAATCGACAGCAAAACGATTGCAAGAAAATACCGGCGCACCATGTCGAAAATGTCTATTTATGCCGCACTGGCCGCAACGGAAGCCTTATCTCAGGGGAAGGTCGAGCCTTATTTATTCCAGACCGGAGATCTGGGTGTGGCAATCGGTTCAACCATCGGCAGCATCGGCACCATGGAAAATTTCTTTCGAGATTATTTTTCAGACAACAGCCTTGAAAGAACCCGTTCAACCCTTTTTTTCCAGATTATGAATCATTCCTGCGCCGCAAATGTCTCCCAGATGTTCGGGATCAAAGGAACGATCATTGCTCCTTCAGCAGCATGTGCGTCAGCCGCTCAGGCAATCGGAATCGGATTTGACGCCGTCGCCTCCGGAAAAATTGATATGATGCTGTGCGGAGGCTCAGATGAGTTTCATCCACTGTTTACAGGCACCTTTGATCTGATGAATGCGGCTTCAACCCATTTTAATCGAACTCCCTCATCGACCCCAAGACCTTTTGAACAGAACCGGGATGGAGTGGTCTGTTCGGAAGGATGCGGATTGATTCTTCTTGAATCCCTTGGATCGGCAAAACGCCGCAACGCCGATATCTTTGCAGAGGTCGTCGGTTTTGCCTCTCTGTCAGACCCTTCAAGCATCGCAAATCCGGATGCACAAGCGATACGGGATTGCATGGAAAAAGCTTTAAAAAATGCCGGGGTAAACCCGGATCAGGTTGATTATATCAACGCCCATGCAACCGGTACGGTTGATGGGGATATTGCGGAATGCACTGCAATCGGCGCCTTATTCGGCAATACCAAACCCGTGAGCAGTCTTAAAGGACACCTGGGTCATACCATGGCCGCCAGTGGATCATTAGAGATAATCGGGAGCATAGGGATGATGGAAAAAAAACAGATCATCCCCACACTCAATCTGGACAAGATCGATCCGATGTGTAATAAGACCCGACATGTCCAGAGAGTGGAAAGCGCAGCTATCCGGTATATTCTAAAAAACAGCTTTGCCTTGGGAGGCGTCAATTCATCACTCGTTTTGCGGAGATATGGAAATGAACGATTTGGAAATCGTTGAAATAATCAATACGGCGCTGGCTCGTGAACTTGAGTTGGATCCGGCACGGTTGACGCCGGAAGCGTCCCTGTTCGACGACCTGGAACTGGATAGTCTCGATCTGGTCGATATGGTGATAGTTCTGGAGCAGGCGTTCAATTTTAAAATACGCGAAGAAGAAGAAGTCAGAAGCATCCGAACATTGGGCGATATACATCAATTTGTCATCAGAAAAAAGCATCATCTTGAAGGCAATTCATGATGCTTTTTGAAGAGTTGTTATCCAAAGAGGCCCGGCTTGAAGCATTCAGCCGCTTTCACCGGCGAATCGTGATCATAGTCATGAATGCAACCGTCTTTCCTCTTCTGATAATATGGACCGCGATCAGTATCCTCCTGTTTCCGTTCTCCTGGATTATCTGGATCACGGTCAATCGATGGCCGACCGAACGGATTGTTCGTCATTTTATCTGGATTTATGGAAGAGGATGGCTGATCATCATGTCCCCTTTTGTCCGCTTCAAGAAGGAAAAACTTGATATACTTAAGGAAAGGGCCCCGGCCATTCTGATTGCCAATCATTTGAGTTTTTTCGATATTTACTGCATGGCACTTCTGCCGGTCTATGATATTGCTTTTGCCATCCGATCCTGGCCCTTTCGAATGTTCTGGTACAGACCATTCATGGGTTTAGCAAACTATCTGGATGTGGAACATCAGAGTTGGGAAAAAATAATCCGGAGTGCAAAAAGAATCATCGAGAGGAAAGGAAGCCTTCTCTTTTTCCCGGAAGGCCACCGAAGCAGAAACGGACGGCTGGGGAGATTCTATTCCGGAGCGTTCCGCCTGGCCGCCGATTTCGGAATCCCATTGATTCCATTATGTATTGCCGGAACAAATGACCTCCTTCCACCCCATCGATGGTGGCTGAAACCGGCCTCCATCCGGTTAAGAGCCCTTTCACCGGTTGACCCCCGGGAATTTTCCGGTTCTTCCGGTCATATGGAGATGAAGAAAGTCGTCAAGAGAGCCATGGAGGAAACCCTTTTAGAAATGAGGAGGCCCGCACAATAGCCTCTTGCGGCCCCGTTGTTTTAACGTGCCTCCGGGATCTGCATGCAAAGAGCCGCTTGCCGGTGCTCCCTTTTTATGATCGACTGGTAACCCATGAACCCTGACTTGACCTTACCGTTTCCGGCAGAAGCACTGATCCCACACCGCCCTCCCATGCGGCTGATTGAGAGACTTCTTTCTTTTAAAAATGGAATCGGAATCGCGGAATCCATATCGTTTCATGAAACCTCCTTGTTCGATACCGAATCATCGTTCAAGCTCTGTATTTACACGGAACTCATGGCACAGGCATTTGCGGCGGTTCAGGGGTATCATAACCTTCTCCGTTCGATCCCCGTTCAAAGAGGATTTTTAGTGGGAATTCGAAATATGACACTTCTGGACGAGGCTCATGATCCCGGGAGAATCCTGATCCTTACAACCATTCAATCCGCCTTTGGCGGTTTTGTTATCGCCGACGGTGAAATATTATGCAAAGAAAAGCCCATTGCTTCAGGAAGCATCAAATTATGGGCACCGGATTCAGCAAAGCCGAAGACGGAACCATGAAGCTGTCAATTCTTATCTTCCTTATCATGAGTTTCGGTGTTTCCGATACCGGAGCCTCAGATCCAGCGGATGCAGAACTTATTTTTAACCGGATCCGAAATCATGTCGATGACGTCCAAACCCTTTCAAGTGAATTTTTTCAGGAAAAACATCTCTCCATGCTGAAAAGCGCTGCCGTTTCCAGAGGCCTGTTTTTCTTTGAAAAGCCCGACCGGATGCGCTGGGAATCGATCACCCCTGAACGGACCGGCTTTGCTGTTATAGGAGAAAAAGGGATCAAGTGGCGAGGCAACTCGGATAAAAAAGAGCGTTTTCGCCTTGAAACCGACCCGGTCATCAAGCATTTTACCGATCAGATTTTTGCATGGGTGCGTGCCGATTTCTCCTGGCTCAAAGAACATTACCGGATCAGCATTCTATCTCCAAAACCCGCGGTCATTCTTCTTTACCCCATAACAGATCAGGAAAAAAAAATCCTAAACCGGATCCAGATTTTTTTTTCATCCGATGAGAGATCTGTTCGATCTGTGGAAATTCATGAAACCGACGGAGATGTTACGAGAATCCGATTTTCAACCCCCAGGATCAATTTTCCGCTCAGTCCAGAGCTTTTCCAATGAATTCATTCGGCGTCTTTTTTT
>JBFMEI010000019.1:0-14288 GCA_040753295.1 Thermodesulfobacteriota bacterium
GGGTATCCCTGTCGATCAATATCCCGTGAAGTGATTTGGGTTGTTTTCAAATCATTTTCAGTAATCCGGATCCGAGATCCTTCATAGGTCATGGCACTGATCCCCTGAATCCCCCCTCCGGCCTCAGCGTCGAGAATGAAAATCTGTCCTCGGGGTTTTTCTCCTGATGAAGCGGCCGGTTTGATTTCATTCAATTTGAGGAACATGGAGGTTTCTTCAACAAATCCATACACCTCGGATGTGGCCATATAATGATCTTTTGCCATTCCGATAAATATGGCCTGGCCGCTTCCCTGTTGTGCCAGGAACATTTTTCCGGGAGCCAGATTGCTGTGCATGGCGATAGCATGGGAGCCGTCAAAATCGCAGACCGCCAGACGAAACGCCTCTTCAAGATCAAATCCCTTCCGAAGATAGGTTTCAATCTGAAGGGGGATGATCTTCGTATCGGATGTAATATCCGGATGGATATGGATATTGTCGGTTTCCAGATTCCGTTTCAGTTCCAGATAGTTGTCGATGTCTCCATTCAGGCAGACATGGATAATCGCAGGTCGGTTCTGATGGGGTTCAAGGGTTCGATTGTCCACAGGGTGGCAGTTGGCCAGTGTGATTGCCCCGACGGAAGCCCACCGGGTGTGACATAACAGTGTGACATGGAAAGGGGATATTTCCATCAGCGCCCAAAAGACGGTATCGGTTCGGATCTGATCCCTGAGAAATCGAATATTGTCCCCCAAATTTCCGATTTCAGCAGCCACTTTATAAGTTAAGGCCAGGGTAACAGAGGGGTCCCCGTTACGCTTCTCAGATCCGCTGACATTGATGCTCCGGTTTGAGAGCACTTCCTGATCTGCTCTGGCCATGAACTCTTTTTTCAGATTATTCAGTTCCAGATCCCCTTGGAATCGTTCATATTCCGTTTTATCCAATCTGATCAGGATGGAAAGGCCGGCGGAATCCCGCCCCCTGACCTCGAGTCGATCAATGCTGTTCAGTACGGTATTGATTTTTTTTAGAGTCACAACGGAAAGGCGAGGATATCTTTTTCTCTTTTCAGGGATCAACTCTTCTATTTTTCTGATATTTTCAAGAATTTCGAATTTAATAGACCATGCAATATCTTTAAGGGCTTCAAAACATCGGGATGCGGTCTCTACGGTATCGGAAGGAATGGTCCCCATATTTTGAATCAGCCATTTTTCTTCTGAAGTACAGAACTCAAGACATTCGGAGGCCAATTTAAAAAGTCGAAGACGAAGGTCCGCCTCGGTTATGATTTTAAAAAACGTATCATCTTGCTTTAACTCATGAACGGAATGAAGCAGTTCCTGAAGGAGCGTTTCGGTATCTTTCCAGTCGGCTTTCCCGTTCTTCGGTGCTGACGAAAAGGGAGTGGAAAAGATACGTTCCGCGGTTTTTTCGAGTCTTTCAATATCGATTGAAATTGAAGAGGGTCGTTTGTTTACAAAGGTAACGATTCCCGCCAGCCCGCAGAAGAAAAGGGAATAATGACAGGGAAAAAATACGATGGACCTGTCTGGAAGGCTTTGGATGGAACGGCCGAAGAAGATCTTGGTATTTAAAAACGGAGAAACGGTTTTAAATAAAGCCTTAAGGCAACGGGCCAACGATCTGATGAGGGGGTCAATGCATATCATGATGATTACATCCTTTGGTACAGACTCTTGATCCGTTCTCTGGTCATAATGGATTTCCACTTCTTTCCGAGAGCGTTTTCCCAGAGCGGATCGAGTTTCAACGAGACGTCGATCATTTTCTCCAGTTTTTCCGAAGAAAGGGATGACACCACTCCTTCAGGCAGGGATATCCGGTTTATTCTCATCATTTCATCAAATTCAGAGACCCCTTCCGGATAAAATTCACCCAGCTGCTTGAATGCAATGCAATTTCCGATTCCATGGTGAATGCCGAGAACAAAAGCAAGCCCATAAGACATGGCATGGCAAACGCCGACCTGAGAATAGGCGATACTCATTCCTCCGAAGTAGGATGCGATCATCAGCTTTTCATCCGCATCGGCGTCCGGCCTTAGAAACGTTTCGCGACACAACTCCATCGCTTTTTCTCCATAGGCCCTGCTGAAAGCGTTTAAAAAAGTTCCGGAAAGGGATTCCACACAATGAATATAGCAGTCCATTCCGGTATAAAAGCGCTGATCATGGGGTGCGTCGGCAATCAGTTCAGGGTCAAGGAGGATCTGGTCAAATACCGTATAATCCGAGTTAATGCCGAGTTTTTTTTCAGGTCCGATCAACACCGTGGTTCGTGAAACCTCGGCACCCGTCCCTGAAAGCGTGGGGATACCCACATGATAAACAGCCGGATGCTGAATTAAATCCCATCCCTGATAATCTGATGAGGGACCGGGGTTTGTGAGCATGAGGGCAACTGCTTTTGCGAGATCCATGGTACTTCCTCCACCGATCCCAACAACACCTCCAGGAAGTTTTTTGGAAAATGATTTGACCTTTTCCGTCAGGGAATCCACATAGCTGGTTCTGGGTTCATCTTTGACATTTACCCAAAGGAGAAGGTCTTGTTTTTCAATGGGAATCTTTTGGCCCAGCGGAAGATTTTTAAATACATCATCTACCAGAAAAACCATCACCGGACCCTCTTCGTCTCTTTTTGAATTGAGAAGGTCGCCAAGCTGATGAAAACAGCCCCGGCCGAAAATAATCTGTGGTACTGTTTTAAAATTTCGAAACATTCAACGAATCCTTATCTTTTAAATTAAACGGTTTTCATCGCATGAAGCCCGGGATTCAGATCCGGTTGAGGATCTGAACCAGGTTCCGGATCCGGGTTTCAAGATCTTGCTCTGACCAAGACAATTTGATCTGCATCGAAATCACTCTTTTCATAATCGATTCGGACTGGGGAAGGGAGATCTTCTCATAATCGGGCCGCTGAGTTAACAGTGTGACGGGAAGTTTAGCCGGGAACGAGAGTCTCTGAATGTGTTTCCATTTCCTGAAATAATGCCAGTTATTGTCATACCAGTAAGTGCATCCATCAATCCCTGCTGCAGAAATACCGCGTATTGTTTTTCTTGCCCTATCTTCATCCGGAAGGAAGAAGGAAAAAAAAGTCGCAGAGTCTCCGGCTTCATCAGGAATTTCCCTGAACTCGACTCCTGGAATATTCCGTACTTTTTCTTTGATAGTGGCTTTATTTCGACGCTGTTTCTCAAGAATGAAATCGAGTTTTCTGAGCTGAGCCAATCCTACTGCGGCATTTAATTCACTGATCCGGAAATTGGTTCCCAGGATCGGATGGCCATCAAGACCCCGGTCTGTTCCTTCATGGTCATGCCCATGATCGGCATATTGTTTGGCGGTAAGATACCGATCTCGGTCCTGGGTGATGACCCCACCTCCTTCGCCGCAGGTTATGGTTTTGACCGAATCGAATGAAAAGCATCCCATCTGACCGAATCCTCCAAGAGCTTTTCCTTCAAATGTGGCTCCAAATGACTGGCAGGCATCTTCGATAAGAACCAGATGATGAGCGTTGCAGACTTTCCTCATCTCTTCGATTCTGGCCATGGACCCGCACATATGGACAGGGATCACCGCGCGGGTGCGGGATGTAATCGCATCGGTGAGCCGATTCGGATCCAGGCACAAGGTACGGTCAATTTCCGCAAAAACCGGAACCGCTCCTGCGAATAGGATACTTTCGATGGTCGCGACAAAAGTAAACGGCGGAACAATCACTTCATCTCCGGCTCCGATTCCGCAGGCCGCCAGGGCAATGGATAATGCCGCTGTCCCGCTTGAACAGAGATGACAATATGGAACGCCGAACCGTCCGGCAAGTTCTTCCTCAAAGGTTCTGGCTTTCCACCGGCCTTTACGAATCGGTTCAAAGCCGTAGCGAAAGAGAACACCGGTTTCAAGAACTTCCCGGACTTCTTTTCTTTCTTCTTCCCCGAATATTTCAAAGCCTGGCATCTGGTCCCCCTTGGTTTATTGAAACAGCAAATGGGTTGTGATCTTTTTCATCAGGTCAGGAGGGTCGCCTGTCCTCGGTATGCGCCAATCCTTTTTCGACGGAATTTTTAAAGTATGTTGTAATGGTCATCCTTGCATAAGAACTTGCTTTTTTACCGATGTAACCGTCATGTGCAACCAGAATAGATATGGCAATGGTTCGAGCGAGGTTCTTCCGCCCCGCAAATCCGACAAACCAATCATATTTCACCTCATTCGAGTCGTTCGAGATGGAACCTGTTTTTCCACCGATCACAAGGTTTGAAAGAGTTTTATCCCGAAGATATCCTCGAAACGCCTTTCTGGAGGTTCCGGACCGGATGGTGGCCTCCATGAGCTGTGCGATCACACGTGCCGTTTCCGGAGAGACGGCCTGTCCCATTTTAACATTTTCTCTCTGATAGAGGACGTTCCCCTTGTCATCGGCGATTTCATCAATCAGAGACGGTTCGACAATTGATCCCCGGTTGCAGATCGCCGATGCGATGAGTGCGCCGTGAAGCGGAGAAAGGGTTGTTTTTCGATTAAATCCGCTGGCGATCTCCGCTCTGCCGTACGGATCCTCGGTCAGCACAAAAGCGCTTGGAGTCAGGCTGTAATCAAATGGAATCTCCTGATTGAAGCCGAATAACCGTGCATATTTTTCAAGGTCCGATATATCCAGGAAATGGACTCCGAGTTTTCCGAAAACCGGATTTACCGACTGGGCAAAGGAGTCTCTGAAGCTGATCCGGCGGGTATATCTGTTTTTCTGTTCTTTCAACTGGGATCGATACAGGGTGTGTTTTCCTCCGGAATAGGTGAACGTGGTTGAAGGTTTAAATCCGTATTTTTCAATGGCTGCCGCGGCGGTAATGATCTTGAAAATACTTGCAGCCGGAAATCGACTGTCGATACATGGATTTTTTAAGGACCTGGACTTGTCATGACCGCTCATGGCCAGAATCCGTCCTGTTGACGGCTCAATCACAACGATTCCGATACGTTGAGAGGTTCTTCTGTCCAATTTGGTGGAGATGAAATTCTGTAACTCCATGTCGATACTGGTATGAACGGTATACGTCTGGCCGTTATGGATCAAGGTGAATCTATTCCGGGTCGGAATGGGGATGGGCTGATGACCGAAGACGGACCGGATCTCGGTTTTGGTCAACAATTCGAATTCTTGGGCTGCCGGTTGATTCACCCCAGGCGCCGGTTCCTTGGCGAAGAGTTCTTGTTTGCTTTCCGGGGATGTTCCTACTCCTGCCACAAGACCGCAAATGGATGCGGTCAAAAGAAGCAAAAAGATCGTACCTGAGATGAGAAATCGGGTCTGTCTCTTGTTCTTTGTTTTATGATTCAACTTTTTCTGATACTTCTGCCGACTGCTTCCGGCAGGGTCAGAGGCATATATCTTCAGTCTTTTCCGAGGGGGTTTGAAATCTCTGATCATCTTCACCTAACCGGTGTTCCAGGTTCAATCTCCTCGTTGAAGGTTGCAAGGCTGAGTGCTTTGCTTCCGGAAGCCGCAAGCAGCATTCCATTCGATAGGATCCCCATCAGTTTTGCCGGCCTTAAATTGGCAACGATAAGAATCTGTCTTCCAATAAGGGCCTCAGGCTTATAATGTTCCGCGATCCCAGCAACAATGGTTCTTCGTTCACCCATCTCCACTTCGATTTTTAAAAGCTTTTTTGCTCGAGGGATAGGTTCGGCGTTAATAATCCTTGCGACTCTCAGATCGACCTTTGCCCAGGTTTCAAGATCAATTTCAGGCTTTATGGAGACTGATGGTTTCTCCGGAAGAATCTTTTCGATTTGATCGGACTCTATTCTGGGAAAGAGGATGATGGATTTTGGAATAGTCGTCTCAGGTCGGATCCGATTAAAAAATCGAAGGCCGTCAAGATCGTAGAATCGTTCGGCAGGGTCCAATCCCAGATGTTTCTGCATAAGTTCCGCAGTCTGAGGCATAACCGGATAAATAAGCCCTGATACGATCCGGAGCCCTTCCAAAAGATTCCAGATAACCTCTCCCAGGAGTTCCTGTTTGGATTTATCTTTGGTCAAGGTCCAGGGAGCCGTGACGTCGATATATTTATTCATCTTATTGATGAATTCCCAAATCGCCATCAATGCCTTGTGAAATTCGAATGATTCCATGGCGGTTTCAAATTCTGAAACCGCGGAGCGGGCATCATTTTCCAATGAGTATTGACTGTGCAATCCCGTGGTGACTTTCGGAACAAGACCGCCGAAATATTTAAGGCACATGGTAATTGTTCGAGAAAACAGGTTTCCAAGATCATTGGCCAGATCGGAGTTGATCCGCTGGATCAACGCGGTTTCGGAAAAACTGGAATCCAGGCCGAAAACCATATCCCGCATGAGATAAAACCGGAAGGAATCCAAACCATAAATGTTTTTAAGCTTGAGAGGTTCGATCACATTTTTAAGGCTTTTCGACATTTTGCTCTGGTCCACATTCCAATACCCGTGAACATTAAGATGGCGGTATACCGGTATTCCGGCTGCTTTAAGCATAATAGGCCAGTAGATGCCGTGCGGTTTGAGAATATCCTTCGCCACCAGGTGCTGAGCTTGTGGCCAGAATCTTGAAAAAAGAGGGTCATCCGGATATCCGAGTGCTGAAATGTAGTTTAAAAGCGCGTCGAACCATACATAGGTCACATATCGATCGTCAAAGGGGAGGGTGATGCCCCATTGAAGACGGGTTTTAGGTCTTGAGATGCACAAATCTTCCAGGGGTTCTTTTAAAAAAGATAAAACCTCATTTCTGTATCGCTCCGGTCGGATAAAATCGGGATGGCGAGTGATATGATCGACAAGCCAGTCCTGGTACCGGCTCATTTTAAAAAAATAATTGGATTCCTTGATCCGCTCGGGTTCGGTTTTATGATCCGGACATTTTCCGTCCACCAGCTCCCGGGGTGTATAGAAGCGTTCGCATCCAAAACAATAGAGTCCTTCATATTCACTGAAGTAGATGTCTCCGGAATCATAAATTTTCTTCAAGACAGTTTCCACAACAGCAATATGACGGGATTCCGTGGTTCGAATAAAATCGTCAAGTCGGATGTTCATTTCCGGCCAGAGTTCCTGATAAAGCCGGCTGATCCTATCCACATAGACTCGGGGAGTTTCATTTTCCTCTCGTGCAGCGCGGACAACTTTGTCCCCGTGTTCATCGGTTCCGGAAAGTAAGAAGGCTTCTGCATTCTTCATCCGGTGATAGCGGCAGAGCACATCCGCAACCAGGGTTGTGTATGCATGCCCGAGGTGGGGTCTGGCGTTGACATAATATATGGGTGTTGTAATATAGAATGGTTTGGGCATGGGTCTATTTTTCCTCCTGCACTTCCGATGCTTCCACGATTTCGCTTCGGCGGACCTCGATTTCCTGGCCGTCCTCCAGTCGAATAACAAGGCGATCGCAGATGACATTATGTCTCAGGACTTTCCCCTCTCCCTGATTCGACCTGACGACGGCTCCACAGGATGGGAAGTTTTTCTTAAGATCCAGATAGGTTTCATTTTCATACGTCAGGCAGCACATCAGCCGGCCGCACTGACCCGAGATTTTCGTCGGATTCAGCGATAAACCCTGGTCTTTGGCCATTCGAATGGAAACCGGATCGAATTTTTCGATGAATGTGGAACAGCATAATTCTCTTCCGCATCTGCCGATGCCGCCGCACATTTTTGCCTGGTTTCGTATCCCGACCTGCCTCATCTCAATACGGGTTCCGAGTTCCTTGATCAGCATTTTTACCAGTTGACGGAAATCGATCCGGCCTTCAGCAGTGAAAAAAAAGATGAGCTTGCTTCCATCAAAAGCACTTTCAACTGAAAAGAGATTCATGGCAAGACCGAGTTCTTTGATGCATTTCAGGCAGAAGGAATGGGCAAGTTTTTCGGTTTCGCGATTATTCTGATTTTGAAGTAAATCGGCTTCTGTGGCAAGGCGGAAAACCTTTTTCAGAGGTTTCTCATGAGCGTCATCTTCAAGAACAAACGGAGAGAGCGCTACGGTCCCAAGCTCCAGCCCCTGCTCGGTTTCAACAATCACGTGATCTCCGCGATTGAGCACAAACGCACCGCAATCGAAGTGATATATTTTTCCGGCTTTTTTAAACCGGATTCCGACAATTTTATTCATCATGATCCGTCTGCTTTCCAGGACCCCGAAGGTTTTAAGGGGTCATCGGAAGCGGTCTGAAATAAGTTAATCCCCGAGGAAAAAGGGCCGGCCTGCTGCTTGGGATCCTCATGCTTTGACAGGGCAAGAATCATGGCTTCCATCGCCAGTTTTGGGTTCACATTGGCAGTAATATCTTTTTGTGCCCTGTGAACTGTTTCGATCTGACCCATCAGGATATGAAGATCTTTTCCTTCTGAAGCATAATGAATCTCTTTGGTCAAGTCTTTATTGATAATGCGGGCCGGATCGAAATGAAAGACCACCAAATCCCTGATAAACGATTTCAAAACCTCGAGCGCATCGCCAAGATGCTTTTTATTTTCGGAAAGTCCTGCGGCAAATGCAAGAGCAGCCGATTTTGACCGTTTCGGATCCGTAGGTCTTCGGAAAACGCCGCAGGCATCGATGATCTGATTTCGATATTCGGTCCACAGAACTTTTTCTCGAGAATTTTCTGCAAAGTCAAAAGCCTTTGGAAGGTTTCCATTCGAAATGGCAGCGGCGATGCCTTCCTGCTCGCCTGAAATCCCGAATTTTTTTTCGAGAATTTCGAGGATTCTGGAGGGAGCAATCGGATTAAACCGGATATGCTGACACCGGGATGCGAGGGTCGGAAGCAGATCTGTTTTTTCCAAAACAATCAGAATGAAAATCGTTCGTTCCGGAGGTTCTTCCAGAATTTTGAGAAGAGCGTTTCCCGCCTCCGGATTCATCATCTGGGCATTGTTGATGATAACCACCCGCTGCCGGGCTTCATAGGGTTTCATCCCGAGAATTTGATAAAGATCCCGGATTTGACCGATTTTAATCCAGATTCCGGAAGATTCGACGAAAAGGAGATCCGGATGACTCATGTTTTCGATTTTTTTGCATGGGCCGCAATTTCGGCAAGGGATCTCCCATAAGCGCGGATTTTCCCCTTCCTTTTCTTTCTCATGCCGAGGTCTTTCACAATTACAGGCCATGGCAAAGGTCAAGGCCGCCTCTTTCTTACCCGATCCTTCGATCCCCGAAAAGAGAAGGGCATTGGGAATCGCTTCACGCATTATAAAAGCACGGAGAATGCGCTCGGCATTTTTCTGTTCGATAAGGGCTTCATATTCGGGTGCTGGTCTGAGGTCCACTCTTTTTCTTTCTGTTTTAAAAGGAAGAGAAGCTGAAACAAACGGCGCTTGGCTTCATGAAAGGGAACATCATTTTATATCCGGATGTCTGGGCATGAAATCCGGTATCTTTTCAAGCTCCTCTTCGCTGACATCTACGGCGGCAAACTGCCCTAAAGCTTCGATATGAACAACTACCCGGCCCTGTCCTTTGTATCTGATAAAAATACCGCTGACCCCGACAAAAGGTCCGTTGACCACCATTACCCTGTCTCCACGGTGAAGCCGGGTTCCGGTAGTAACCGGACTGCTCGCGGATACCATGATTTTAAGGGAATCAACGGTTTCATCCGGAACAGGGATCGGTCCTTCTTTGTTGCCGATCAGGCGGACTGCCCCGACGGTTTTAACGATTTCAAGATGTTCATATGGATTCAAGTCGGTCTTAACAAATAGGTATCCGGGAAAGAGCGGAACGCGGATCACCACCCTCCGGTCGCGACGTCTGCTGCGGACTTGAACTTTGGGGAGGAACACGTCCATGGATTTTTTTCCGAGGCATTCATTGACCACATTTTCAAACCTGCTTTTGGTATGGAGCACATACCAGAGCCGTGTCAGTTTATCGTGGGTCATCATGACAGTGATTTCGAATGCAGTGCGGAGTGAACAGCCTGCATAATCATGTGGGTCAGAATGACATGGGCATCTTCCACTTTCTGCATATCATCGATTTGAGCGATAAATGAAACATGGACCAGTTTCGCCAATTTTCCTCCTGAGAATCCTGAAAGTCCGACTGTTTTTCCGGAATGGTCGTTGGCATAGCGGATCGCCTGAAGCACGTTTTCGGAATTTCCACTCCCGGATATTCCAATGACCAGATCTTCGGGTATAAAAAAGTTTTTCAGTTGTTCAACAAATACTCGATCGTACGACAGGTCATTGGCCAGGGCAAGCATGGTCGGCATGTTGTCATTGAGGCAGATCATTTTGAACTTTTTCTCGATGTCCATGCAGCACCCTTTATTGATATCGCAGGCAAAGTGAGATGCAGTAGCGCCGCTACCGCCGTTTCCCATGACGAATATTCTTCGCTCGTCTTCATATGCGGCTAAAATCAGATGAACAATGGATTCGAATTTTTCTTTCTCGAACCGGTTCAGCAGATCCTTAAGAGAGGATAAATATTCTTCGGCGAAATAGGTTAGGTTCACGGATGTCCTTCCGGGTCTTTTCGGGTTTTTCGAATCACCTGTTGCAGTTTCATTCGACGATTTGCAGTTTCAAGGATCTCTTTTGTCGCCTTCGGGGTGTTGATATACTCCCAGTAACCGGTAATGCTTTCTCTAATATCCTCTTTGGGAAACCATCCGAGGCGGTTCATGGCGGTAATATCTGAAACGATGTGCCGGGTGTCTCCAAATCGATAATATCGGGAAATCACCGGGCGGACCCATCGGTTCAAGGTATGCTGCATGGTCTGATAAAAATCGATAACCGCCCAGGCAGTTCCGCCCCCCACATTGAAGATCTTTCCGTTTACCTCTTCTTTTTTCAACATCATCAGGTTTGCCGACACCACATCCTTAATGTTGATAAAATCTCTAACCTGTTTCCCATCCTCAAAGATGATGGGACTTTTATTGAATAACAGAGAAAGGGAAAAAATACGCATCGCTCCGGAATAGGCATTATGAAAGGACTGCCTGGGCCCCTGAACAATCGAATATCGCAGCACGACCGATGGGATATCATATCTTCTTCCGAGCCAGACGGCAATCTGTTCCTGGGAATGTTTGGATAATGCATAAGGGTTTCCGGGATTGGCCACAGATTCATCCGACGGAATCCATTGGAGAACCCTTCGACAGACAGGGCAACGGTGTTCCCACTCTCCCCTGGAAAGGGCTGATTCCTGTCGAATGGACGGATATTCAAAGATTCCGGTTTTGGGAAAACATGAAAGGCACTGGTATTTTCCTTCCCCCATAACGGCCTGGCTGGCGGCAACAATAATTTTTTTTATTCTGGAGGCCCATTTTTTCTCTAAAAGAACTTCATACATCAATGCCGTTGACCCTGCGTTGACATTGAAGAAGGTTGAGAAATCGGTAAGGTAATCCTGATATGCCGCAAAATGATAAATAACATCGATTCCTTTCAGTGCGGTCTCCCATGCTTTTTTTTCTCGAACATCCCCCTTAATAAATTCGGCTTCCGGGTTGAGGTAGTCGGGTTTCCCTTTGGGGTGGACCGTGGGGTGAAGGATGTCCAGGATCCGGACCTGATGTCCCTGTTCAATGAGGGCATCGGCAGTATGTGATCCGATGAACCCTGCCCCGCCGGTTATTAAAACTCTATAATTCATCTATGTTCATTTCTATTTGCTGGAGTAGCTCCGGTCGTCGAAGATGACCTTGCTCCCGCTCTGTTCAAGCATGAAGGGAAGCTCACGATAGGATTTCAGAGCTTCGATGATGGCATTCTGATTTTCGCGGAGAGTGATCAGGAGCAAAAATCCGCCGCCGCCGGCTCCGGTGATTTTCCCGGCCAGAGCCCCCGCCCTTTTCGCCGTCAGATAGATTCCATCAATGACATCATTTGAAATGCCTTCGGCCAGCCTGCGTTTCAGATGCCAGTTTTCATCCATCAGACGTCCGCAGGTTTCAATATCCCCTTTACACATTGCATCAGTAAAAGGCGCAACAAGTGAAACCATTTGTTTCATGTCTTCCATTTTATCAGGAGAGGAAAGGTTTTGCTGCTGGGTTGAAAGGATGGGATCCGCACTGCGTGTGATGCCGGTGTAGTAGAGCATCAGAGAAGATGCGAATCTGCGTTTCACAGCACTTTCCAGGTCGATGGGGATCCGCCGGGTTTTTCCATCGGCACCGAATATGAACCGGTTGATTCCGCCGAATGCCGCGGCGTACTGATCCTGTTTTCCGATGGGTTTTCCGAGAAGATCAATCTCAATATGACAGGCATCCAGAGCCAATTGTTCGGCGGTTACGAGTCGGTTTTGAAATGCATACAAGGCGTGAAGCAGGGCCACGGTTATGGAGCTTGAGCTGCCCAGTCCGGATCCGCTCGACGGAATATCCGCCAGAGTCGTAATTTCTACTCCTTTATGAACTCCGGTGGTTTTCATGGCCTCTCGAACAAGATCATGCCGGATTTCTTGTACGGTTTCAACACATTCCTTTCTGGAATAATTGATATAGATCATGTCGTCAAATCGTTCTTTCACGATGGCATAGACGAATTTATCAATTGCGGTGCAGACCACCATTCCGTCATGTTTTGAATAAAATGCCTTCATATCCGAACCACCTCCGACAAAACTTAATCGAAGCGGTGTTTTTACGATGATCATTTTTCCTCCGATTTGACATTTCCGAGGCTTTGGCCGAAACCTCCAAGGCCGAAAAGGTTGATCATTACCGAATAGGTACGATCTTCAATCTCGTCGGTATATCGAAAATCAAGAGACCAGCACTGGGATTTGTACAAGAACCCGAAACCGGTTTTGATATCCCGGTGTTCATAAAGATTCCGTTCAAATTCGGCATAGGCGGAAATTCCGTAAAATAGATTCAGTCCAAGCCTTCCATATAAAGACTCCTTGCCGTCCCGGCTTTCATCGCTGGAATCTCGTCGATACCGGTATTCTCCGAGGAGTTGGTCTCCCCGGAAATCCATCAGTTTTGCTTTGGAGTTAAAAGTCATGAAATCGCTCTCGTCAGGGGACCACTGGGTATCGGATTCCAGATAAAGATAATCGCTGGGATAAAATTCCAGTCTTCCGGCAATATTGGAAAACGGTTCTTTGTTTTCGACCTCATCATCATTTGCTTTATTTATATCGTAGCTCTGGCTGAATTTTAAACTTAAAAATTCACGATACGTATAAGAAGCCTCCTCATCCGTTTTCGTTTTGGTCTTGGAGCGGTAGGTAAAGGTATTGGCAAGGGAATAGGCAATGAAATTTTTATTCCCGATCCGGTCGATTCCGTCAAATGCCGGAAACTGGCTTTGCTCCTTTTTCGGGAGATATTCATAAGTGATCTTCGGGATGATGCCATGCCTAATTTTATCGATGGATTTTCCATTCACACCGAATACTTTATAGACTTCTGAAGAAAGATCGATCCGAATATCATATAGATCTCTCAGTCGGCTTTTCTCCTGATCCGCCGTCTGGCTTTCAAACTGATCCACATGCCAGTAAGTTTCCCGGATTCCGATAGCAGGTTCAAGGCTTGCGTAATTTTTGAGTCGAAGCGGGAGGGACAGGTTCGGATAAAAATCGATCCGGTGCCCTCTGAGGCCGTCTTTCCGATAGAACCGGGTGTATTCGGAGTTGAGGCTGTAATACAAAGGGGAATGTAAGACCTGGTTTTTTGAGATGTCGTATTCGATAAAAGGAAGCCGGTGAAGTGTTGTATCTGGATCATCCGGATCGCTGTGTCTTCGATACAGGACATTATCATACCATCGCGTTTCAACATTGAGGCTTTGTTTCTCC
The DNA here is from genome assembly GCA_040753295.1 of Thermodesulfobacteriota bacterium. Classification (GTDB taxonomy): domain Bacteria; phylum Desulfobacterota; class Desulfobacteria; order Desulfobacterales; family UBA2156; genus RBG-13-49-15. The sequence goes on from JBFMEI010000019.1 coordinate 13,858, forward strand.
CAGCTTCGAGTGACGTTGATTCGATTCAGTCGAATCGTGTCGGTATAGTCATCAGTCCCTCTCCCGAAAGTGCTTTCAAAATATCTCTGGGTTTCGTCAAATCCGTTCTGGCCCCCTTTGAATTCAAGGAGATAGTCCTGATCACTGACGGCGTCGATGTCGACTCTCGCGAAAAAGTTGTACGGCAGTTCATGATCGATCTTGCCCCTGATCCAGTAGCGATCTTGATTGGGGCGCAGATATTGGTCATCCTCATATCCCCACCGGCTGCTGGAGTCGTCGATCCCGTCATCGATCTGACGATCTTTCAGAACATCGATCATCCCGGTACCTTTGGATCGGTTGCTGTAAACATACCGGTATTCCACCCCGAATTTTTCTCCGCGGTGTTCCATATGATCAAGAAAAAAGGTAGCATCTGAGCTTGGTCC
>JBFMEI010000020.1:0-14252 GCA_040753295.1 Thermodesulfobacteriota bacterium
GGGATCCCGAAAGCCAGGCTGTTCTGGTAATAAACGGAACGCTCATAAATCATTAAAAGTTTTCCCTGGAGAGAGATCAGGCGGTCCGGAGCCCCATAGATCCGAAGGGCATCCGTCAACATGGATTCACCAATTTGAAATCGGGATCCGGGTAGAGCAAGCTCTTCCCCCACGGATCTCTTCAGTATCCGATAGGATAAACACCCGTTCATCAGCACCGCAACACCAAATGCGGCAAATAACCAAAACAGGGTATTTTTAAAACGGGAGTTCATAGGATGTCTTGTCTGCATTCAGACTCACACCATAATGGGTCAATACGTCTTCCGGGTTGAAAAAGAATGTCAGGCGATCGTATTTTGTGTCAAAGTTCCCCAGGGTTATCAGAAAAAGCCATAAAGCGGTTCCTTTGGTCACAGCCCTTTTGTAAAAATAGGCGTTTCCATTGGTAAGTTTCACGACTTCCACTGGAGCACCAAAAAGCCGGGTGATATCCCTGGCCGTGCTTTTTCCGGGGATAACCTCCTTGAGTCCTTGGGGATCAAAGGGCTGATATTCTTTTGTTTTTCCAAGCACGGTGCAGCCCGCACATGTCGTAAGAACGATGAAGAGGATTCCAAATACAATCGATTTTTTCATGGTTAAGCCGCTTTCTTCAAGTCAAAGAGTCGATGATTCCGGTTATTCTTCCGGTTTTTTGATACGTCCATTCTCCCATTCCATGGGAAGAAGATATTTTTTCTTGGTGTTACATGTCTTACAGGAGGGGACCAGATTCCCTTTTGTGCTTTTTCCTCCCCGGGAAACCGGGATAATATGATCCATGGTGAGTTCATTGGGCAATACCGTATTCCTGCACCAATGACAGACTCCTTTGGCGAGTTTTCGCTTCCACCACTGAGAGTCCCGGAGCTCCCGGGCTTTCCGTCGTTCTCTTTTAACGGTCTCCCCGTCATCGTAATGATCAAATGGATCCATATCTAAAATACAGGCTTGGAATTTCCGATGCTCTGAATCCAGCTCTGAATCTCCTTCTCTAAAATTTCATAATATCGGAGACTTCCACCAAGTCCTTTTCTCCCGAAATAATAATTGATCTCAAGAAAAAGCGGTTGGGAAGGATCTGATTCCGGAAAAATAAGATCAAATCCTGCTAGATTGATCCCTGTCTTTTGACAGAAATGCACCACAACCGCAGTCCCGGTTTGCCGGCAGTCCGGGTCTGACAACGAATCAAGAACTCCGCCTGCCGAAAGGTTCGATAAAAATCGATCTGAGTCTTTCTGGACTCTCCAATAGGATATCACACTCTGATGAATAACGACAACCCGAAGCGAGCGGTTTCTGCAAGGAATATATTCCTGAAGAATAAATGGAAGATGGTTTTTTTCGAATCCTTCATGATATTTCATGATATTTTCAAAAACAGACGGTGAATCTGCCAAAAAGACACCTTCCCCTTCACCTCCCCAATCCCGTTTAAATACAAAGGGAAACCTGAATGGAAGGGTTCCATTCAGGTATTCACGCCGACCTTCATTGATGAAATTGAAAATCCGGCTTGCAGGATGGGGTGCCCGGGTTTCCTGGAACAACCGGATCTGTCCTGTTTTGCCTGGATATTGATACCGGACATCATAATTGGGAAAGACATGACGGCAGTTTGATCTGGCCATCTGATAGAGGGATTCGGGACATCCCTGAGGAAGAATGACTGCTCCAGCCTGCAATATGGCGTCGAGCTCTTTACCCCCTGGCTCTCTTCCGGCACATGAGATGTTCTTATCGGCGTTGAAATTGGGATGAAAGGAGAGAATCATTCGTATCCGAATCGTTTTATTGCCCTGGTATCCCTGCTCCAGTTTTTCTGGACCCGAACAAGAAGTTCCAAATAGACCTTTGAGCAAAGGATTTCTTCCATATCGTGCCGAGCGACTTCTCCGATTTTTTTAAGTTTCTCTCCTCCCTGGCCGATAAGGATTCCTTTCTGGGAATTCCGCTCCACATGAATGACAGCCCGGATGTAAACCGTGGATTTTGATTTTCTTTTGCTGTACTCCTCGATGGTTACTGCAGTGGAATAGGGAATCTCCTTTCCGGTGAGATGATAAATCTTTTCCCGGATACGCTCTGCCATTAAAAAGCGCATGGGCATATCGGTGATCTCTTCATCCGGATAATACTTGGGCCCGACCGGAAGCATATTTTCCAGAACAACGAGAAGCGCTTCGATCTGATCTCCAAATTTTGAGGAGATAGGAACAATCTCAGTGAAGGAATGTCGCGGGACCCATTCTTCGATTTTTTTAAGAATCAACGGTTTTGCAATCAGATCGATCTTGTTCAGCGCTAAAATCACAGGAGATCGGGTGTTTTTTAATACAGATAATAGGATTTCTTCAGAATCTTTATTTGATGCTCCCGCATCGACCATCATTAAAACGACATCGGCATCACTCAATGCCGAACATGCGGTTTCTACGAGCTTTCTGTTCAGAGGAGTCTTTGCCCGATGAATCCCTGGAGTATCCAAAAAAACGATCTGGCTTGCGGGGCGGTGAAGAACGCCGAGAATCCGATTCCGGGTGGTCTGGGGTTTACTGGAAGTGATGGATATTTTTTCGCCGACGACCCGGTTTAAAAAAGTCGACTTCCCTACATTGGGAGCACCGATGATGCTGACAAATCCTGACTTAAATGGATCCATGGATCCGTGAATCAATCCAATTCCAGAGCGCTTCCGTCCCCTGGCGGGTTTTAGCTGAAAATGGAATAACCGCTTCGGATTCCATGGAGAGATCTGAAGCGATCCGGTTCCTCCTACGGAACTGCTCTGATTTGGAAATCTTATCCGTTTTAGATGCCGCTACTCTGCAGTGGATATGAAAATGAGTCATCCATTGAATCAAATCGAGCTCTTCCTGCTCCACAGACCGCCGGATGTCCATGATCAGGACAACCCCTTTTAATCCTTTCCGACTCACCAGATACGCCTCCACCGCCTCTTGCCAGCCGAACCGCATGGCTTTTGAAACTTTCGCATATCCATAACCCGGGAGATCAACAAAAACAAAGGCATGATTGACCAGAAAAAAGTTGATCAACCGGGTTTTACCCGGAGTCCGGCTGGTCTTCACCAGCTGTTTCCGCTGCAAGAGACTGTTGATCATAGAGGATTTTCCGGCATTGGAACGACCGGCAAAGGCAATTTCGGGAAAATCATGTGAAGGAAACTGAGAGGGTTTTGCAGCGCTTGTGATAAATTCTGCAGAATTGACAATCATTCGGATATCCGTGTCCTGAACCCTTTTATTTTTAACCGAAGGGTTAAGTAGGCTTCCAGCCGGTTCATTCCCTCTGTGATGTTCTTCAGTGAATTGGCATAGGAAAACCGAAGATACCCTTCCCCCTTTGATCCAAAATCGATTCCCGGAGCAACCCCGACCCGCGCTTTATCGAGAATGTCGAATGCCAGTCCGTATGAATCCGGACTGATGTGAGCGGCATTGGCAAAAACATAGAAAGCGCCCGTCGGTTCCACAGTGATTCCAAATCCCATTTCCTTGAGCCTTCGGATAATAAATCGGCGCCGTTCGTCATATATCCGCTTCATTCTTGCCACATCCGCTTCTCCCTCCTTCAATGCGGCAATGCCTGCCCGTTGAACCATGGCGTTGGCGGAAATGAAAAAATTCTGCTGAATTTTTTGAATCGGACGGACAAAACGCTTGGGGGCGATCAGGTACCCCAACCGAAGCCCGGTCATGGCAAAAAGCTTGGAAAATCCGTTCAGCACAAACGCCTGATCGGTATATTCCAGGATGGAGTGCTCTTCTCCCTCATACACCAGGCCGTGATAAATCTCATCTGAGATGATCCGGGGGGAAAGTTCGGCAATGGCTTTCATTCGTTTTGGGGAAAGAAGGTTCCCGGTAGGATTGGAGGGAGAGTTGATCAGGATTCCCTTTGTCCTTCTGGTAATTTTTTTTTGAATCGCCTCAGGAGAAAGCTGAAAGCCGTCAGCTTCATAAACCGGGACAGGAGTCGGTTTTCCCTGTAAAAACCGGATAAAGTTAGGGTAACACGCATAATGGGGATTGGAAAGGATGACCTCATCTCCTTTTTCAAGAAGTGTGGAAAAAATTAAAAAAAAGGCCGGGGAGGTCCCTGAAGTGATGATCACCTGGTCCGGATGGATTACCGTGCGGTAGCGGTTCTCATGATATTCACAAATCGCCTCTCTCAGTTCAATACATCCCAGGCTGTGAGTGTAATGGGTATATCCTTCTTCAAGAGCCTTGCAGGCCGCAGCTTTGACGCACTCCGGTGCGTCAAAATCCGGCTCTCCCACTTCGAGATGGATGACTTGTGCCCCTTTTCGTTCCATCTCATGGGCTTTTTCAAGGACTTCCATCACGATGAAGGGCTTTATTTCCCTGGAGCGTTTGGATATCATTGATTTGTTACCTTTAATTTTAAACGACCTTGTTCAACGGATATTCGATGATTCCTTCGGCTCCCCTTTTCATAAGCATCGGGATCAGGTCCCGCACAAGGCTTGAATCCACAACCGTTTCCACGGAAAACCAGTCGCTGTTGTAAAGCGGAGCAACGGTCGGGGCGTTCAAACTGGGAAGAAGGGAGACCACCAGCTCAAGACATCGATTGGGAACATTCATTTTCAACCCGACCAGTTTTTCGCCTAAAAGAGCTCCTTTGAGCAACAGGGCGATCTGTTCGATCTTTTCCCTTTTTTCCAAATCCTTCCATGACTCGTGGTTTGCAATCAACTGGGTATTGGTTTGCATGAGCTCTCGGATGATTCTGAGTCCGTGAGCTTTCAGCGTGCTCTCGGTTTCGGTCACCTCCACAATGGCGTCGGCAAGTCCGGAAACCACTTTGGCTTCTGTGGCTCCCCATGAAAATTCGACGGTGACATGAATTCCGCACTTTGAAAAATAGCGCTGAGTAAACTGGACGAGCTCTGTTGCAATTTTTTTCCCTTCAAGATGTTCAATGGTTTTAATCTCCGAGTCAAAGGGAACTGCGAGGACCCACCGCGCCGGACGAGAACTGACCTTGGAATAGACGAGATCAGCGACAATATGAACGTCCGATTCGTTTTCGGCGATCCAGTCCTTTCCCGTCAACCCCGCATCCATGGTTCCCCCTTCCACATATCTCGACATTTCCTGTGCCCTGCAGATGGCGCACTCGATGAACGGATCATTGATCTCGGGAAAATAACTCCTGCCGTTGACATCGATATTCCATCCGGATCGCTTGAACAAGGCAATGGTCGCATTCTGAAGGCTTCCTTTTGGAATCCCCAGCTTGATCCGTTTCATTTGTTGTACACCTCCTTGGGGTCGAATACCCGAGTTCCGATGATATGGGTTCTGCCGTTTTTAACTTCCCGGTAAAAGCAGGTTCGGTAGCCGGTATGGCAGGCAGCTCCTCCAACCTGCTCCACGATAAGAAGCACGGTGTCATCATCACAGTCGATGCGAATCTCCTTTACTATCTGTCGATGCCCTGATGTTTTGCCCTTGACCCACAACTCCTGACGGCTCCGGCTGAAAAAAGTCGCCAGGCCAGTGGTTAATGTCGCTTCCCATGCAGCTTCATTCATGAATCCAAGCATAAGAACCTCATGGGTTTCATGGTCCTGAACCACTGCCGGGACCAGCCCGTCCATTTTTTTAAAATTGAGGGGTATTATCATCCGTTGTCCGATCGTTAACTACGGCGGATTGTTCTAAATCCCGTCTTTTTCATCAAGTATTGCCATCAGGTATTTACCGTAATCGTTTTTGGTCATATCCGATGCCAATATTTTAAGTGCTGCGGCTGAAATATATCCGAGACGATAGGCGATTTCTTCGATGCAGGAAATCTTCAACCCCTGCCGTTCCTGAATCGTCTGAACATAATTGGCGGCCTGATGCATTGCCTCATGGGTGCCGGTATCCAGCCATGCCAAACCCCTTCCCAGCAATTCAACCCGAAGATCCCCTCTTCTGAGATAAACAAGATTTACATCGGTAATTTCAAGCTCCCCCCGGGCACTCGGCTTCAGGTGAGCGGCAATATCGACCACATCGTTGTCATAAAGATACAATCCCGGAACCGCATAATGGCTTTTGGGTTTTTTCGGCTTTTCCTCGATGCCGATCACCCTTCCATGGGAATCAAATTCCACAACCCCGTATCTCTCCGGATCTCTGACCGGGTAGCCGAAGATCAGTCCGCCCTTTTCCAGGGTTACCGATCTTTTCAGAATTTCAGATAGATCATGCCCGTAAAAAATATTATCTCCGAGAATCAAACAGACCGGTTCATCCCCGATAAAGGTTCGCCCAATAATAAACGCCTGGGCCAATCCCCCGGGTGTGGGTTGCTCTGCATAGGAAAACGAAATACCGAGCTGGGATCCGTCTCCGAGAAGTCTTTTAAAACTCGGCAAATCCTCAGGTGTGGATATGATTAAAATCTCCCGGATCCCGGCCAGCATGAGAACTGAAAGCGGATAATAGATCATCGGCTTATCATAAACCGGAAGAAGCTGTTTGCTAACGACCCGGGTCAGGGGATACATCCGGGTTCCTGACCCGCCTGCCAGAATAATTCCTTTCATTGATCCTTTCCTTTATAGTGTTGACTTCTTTTATTCCGATTCATATTCATCTGAAATTACAGTTTTAGATCCTGTCGGTAATGCTCCTGAATCCAGGTACGGTACTCTCCGCTTTTGACGCGGTGAACCCATTGCGGATTATGAATATACCAGGATATGGTTTTCCGGATCCCGGTTTCAAAGGTCTCCTCCGGAATCCACCCCAGTTCTTTTCTGATTTTAGTGAAATCAATGGCATACCGCCTGTCATGTCCGGGCCTATCCTTGACATGGGTGATGAGCTTTCGCCGGGATCCGTGGTTCTTCTGATAGTCGAGTTCATCCAGTATATCACAAATCAATTCCACAACCCGGATATTTTCCATCTCGTTTTTTCCGCCGATGGTATATGTTTCACCCCGTTTTCCGTTCTTCATGACACTCCAGATCGCCTTGCAATGATCTTTGACATAGAGCCAATCCCGGACATACCTTCCATCTCCATACACCGGAAGAGACTGGTAGTCCCGGGCATTGAGAATCATCAGGGGGATCAGCTTTTCAGGAAACTGATACGGTCCGTAATTGTTTGAACAATTGGTCAAGGTTACAGGCATGCGATAGGTCTGATGATATGCCCGGACCAGGTGATCGGAAGCCGCCTTGGATGCCGAGTAGGGGCTGTTCGGACGATAGAGGGTGGTTTCAGAGAAAAAGCCGTCCTCGCCAAGACTCCCAAACACTTCATCGGTACTGATGTGATGAAACAGAAGAAGCCGGTCCCCGATGGATCGGGCCGCCTCGAGAAGATTGAAGGTTCCCACGATATTGGTTTGGATGAAAGCTCCGGGACTGACAATGGATCGATCCACATGGGATTCGGCGGCAAAATGGCAAACCGAATCCAGATCAAATTGAGAAAATATGGTCTTCATGAGGTCCATATCGCAGATGTCTGCCTTGATGAATACATATTGATCCGGAAACCGCTCCTGAATATCGGCCAGGCTTTCAGGATTCCCGGCATACGTCAATTTATCCAGATTGATGATCCGGCCTGAAAAATCAGACTCCTCCAGTAAATATCGGATAAAATTGGCCCCGATAAACCCGCAGCCACCGGTGACCATCATGTTTTTCATCATATCGCCTCTTTTCGTTTCCGTGGTCTCCTGACTGATGTTGAATATCCCGAAGGAGATCCGGAATGCCATTTCCAGGCGGTTTGAATCACGGATTCAAGCTCTGAAAATCCGGGTTGCCAGCCCAGTTTTTTCGAAATCTTTTTTGAATCGGCAATCAGAACCGGAGGATCTCCGGGCCTTCTGCCGGCTTCCACCACAGGAACCTGCATTCCGGTAATTTTTTCAGCGGCTCGAATAACTTCCCGAACAGACGCCCCTTGTCCGGATCCCAGGTTGAATACTTCGCTCCTCCCTCCATCCAGCAGATAAGTCAATGCCAGCAAATGCGCCTGGACCAGATCCATGACATGAACATAGTCTCTTATGCAGGTACCGTCCGGTGTATCATAATCACTCCCGAATATCTCCAGGGGTTCTCTTATTCCTGTTTTTAAAACCGAATTCAACAGCCTCGGAATCAAATGAGTTTCAGGAGAATGATCCTCTCCCATCCTTCCATCCGGATCCCCCCCGGCGGCATTAAAGTACCTTAATGATACATATCTGAATTCCGAAGCTTTTGATATATCCTCCAGAATCTGTTCAACCATATATTTGGTCCATCCATAAGGATTCACCGGTCTTTTCTCATGGCTCTCATCAATGGGTACGGTTTTTGGATTTCCATAAACCGCGGCGCTGGATGAAAAAATAAACCGGTTCACCCGGCTCTCCCGCATGGCTTTCAAAAGACCGATGGTATTTGCAACATTGTTATAATAATACCGAACAGGTTCGGAAACGGACTCCCCGACCTCAATAAACGAGGCAAAATGCATGATCGCATCAACGGATATGGAAGAGAGGACCTGACGGATCCGTCTCTGATCCGATAGATCACCCCGCACAAACATTGTGGAAGGGGCTACGGCACTGCGATGTCCTGTAGAGAGGTTGTCAAAGACAATGGGTTCGATCCCTTTTTCTTCAAGAAGCCGGACCATGAAACTCCCGATGTATCCGGCTCCGCCCACAACCAGAACTTTCATCAATACCCACCCCTGTCGGTCATGCCCCGGTACTTCGAGGTCTGATTCGAATGGTTTCTCCCAATCTGGGAACAAAGGCTCTGTACCCTTCCTTTTCGAGAGCCTCGGCAAAGGGAAGTGCCTGGTCTTCTTCGCCGTGAACCACCGCAATCTGCCTGATGGTAAGATTGGAAGTTTTAAGGAGCCGGATCATTTCATTCCTGTCGGCATGGGCACTGAATCCTCCCAGATTCACGACTTTGGCTTTCAACGGATAGATCTTATTTAAAAATTTTACCGTCGGCGCCTCACCGTTTCTGCCGCCTTCTTCATAGGCTTCCCCGAGTTCAAGAATTCTCCTTCCCAGGGTGTTTGCAGCCATATATCCGACCAGAAGGATGGTATTTCTGGGATTATGAATTTTGTATCGAAGATGATGCAATATTCTCCCGCCTTCACACATCCCTGAACCGGATATGACGATATGCGGTTTCTTTTCCCGCATCAGGCGCATCGACTCCTCCACCGAACTGATGAACCGAAGCTGTTCGAACTGAAACGGATTCTCACCATCACTTAAAAATTGTTCATGAGTCTTGCGATCATATACTTCCGGATGTTCGGTATAAACCCGAGTCAGTTCCACTGCCAGAGGACTGTCCACATAGACCGGGATTCGAGGAACTTCTCTTTTGTCATAGAGTGCATGAAGAAGATAAAGGAGTTCCTGGGTTCTTCCAAAAGCAAAAGACGGAATCAGAAGAGATCCGCCCCGATCAATCGTCTCGTTGATAACTTCTTTAAGCGTTATCGTCAGATTTCCCACCGGTTCATGGAGTCGATTGCCGTATGTACTCTCCATGATCAGAAGATCCAAAAGAGAATCCTGTTCCCGGAATCGGGTGGACGGGTCTTTGAGGATCGGCTTTCCGAATCTCCCGATGTCGCCGGTATATCCGATGGTATAAGATCGTCCCTCTTCCCGGATATTGATGATGATCATACCGGATCCGAGAATATGCCCTGCGTCATAAAAAACAGACGTCATTTCATTTCCGGTAATAATCTCTTCTCCGTATGGATATCCTTCAAATTGAGGAATCGTATTCTCAACATCTTCACTGGTATATAGCGGTCGAATCCGTTCCAGCCTGTATTTCTCCATCAGATCGGCAATCACTTCGATATTGAGGCGCTCCCCGTCTTTTTTCAGAAGCTTTTTAATCTTGTCACGTTGGGATTTCAGACGCCGGTCTCCCCCCATCTCCTTGGATTTCATGAGAACCGACCGGAGGGACTTATAGTTGATATAAGCGGCATCCGATTCCTGGATCCGTGCCGAATCGGACAGAAGATACTTGCAGGCGTCTGATGTGGCTCGGGTACAGATAATCCGACCGTTGAATCCGTTTTTTGTTAAAATCGGAATTCGACCTGAATGATCGATATGGGCATGGGAAAGGATGATATTGGCAATCATCCTTGCATCAAAGGGAAAAACCAGGTTTTTTTGATAAGTTTCCCGACGACGTCCCTGAAACATACCACAATCAAGGATGATCTTATCCTTGTCGGTAGCGACAAGGTGCATTGATCCGGTTACTTCCCGGACCGCACCGTAGAAGGTGACATTCATAGGCGGTCAACCATCTCCTTTGAATTCCGCTCCAGATGAATCAAAAGACCCGGGATGGGGATATCCATAAAATTCAACCCTTGGGATTCAGCCTGACTTTTAAAAACAGCTCATCGAGTTGCTCTTTTGTGGCTTCTGAAGGGGCGTTGGTCAACAGGCAAGATGCTTTCTGGGTCTTGGGAAATGCGATGACATCCCGTATGGTCGATTCTCCGCACAGCATCATTACAAGCCGGTCGAATCCAAAAGCTATTCCGCCGTGAGGCGGTGCACCTGAATCGAGGGCTGAAAGCAAGAATCCGAATTTCTCCTCATAAATCTCCCGTGTCATCCCGAGTCTCTCAAAAATTTTTTCCTGGAGATCCCTCCGGTGAATCCGGATGCTTCCGCCTCCGATTTCCGAACCGTTTAAAACCATGTCATACGCCCTTGATCGAACTTTAAGGGCCGAGTGCTCAATCAACTCAATATCCTCATCCAACGGTGCGGTAAATGGATGGTGAAGCGCTTTATATCGGCGTTCCGTCTCATCATATTCCATGAGCGGAAAATGGGTGACCCAGACGAAACGGAATTCACTTTCATCGATCAAATTCAATTTTCTCCCCAAATGGTTTCGAAGCTGCCCGAGAGACTCATTCACGATCCTGGGCTGATCCGCCACAAAAAACAGAAGATCCCCGGGAGCAGCATCTGTTCTTTCAGCTATAGCGGTTTTTTCCCTGTCCCCAAGATATTTGGCAATAGGGGACTGCCATTCATTTTCTCTGATCTTGACCCAGGCAAGCCCTTTGGCCTGGTAAATCGCCGCAAAAGCCGCAAGATCATCGATCTCCTTACGGGAAAAGTCGATACACCCTTTGGCGTTGAGCACCTTGACGATTCCTTTGCTCTGAATCACATCCGCAAAAACCTTGAAACCGGATTCTTTCACAATTTCCGACACATCCGAAAGTTCCAGCGGGAAACGGATATCCGGCCGGTCCATACCGTAGCGCGCCATGGCTTCATCATACGTCAACCTTGGAAAGGGGCGGTAGAGGGGTTTGTTTAGAACCTTTTGAAAAACCGCTTCAATCATCTCCTCGGCAACAGCCATAATATCCTGCTCACCCACAAAGGACATTTCCACATCGATCTGGGTGAATTCAGGCTGTCGATCCGCCCTCAGATCCTCGTCCCTGAAGCATCGAACGATCTGATAATACCGGTCGAATCCGGAAATCATCAATAGCTGCTTGAAAAGCTGAGGGGACTGGGGAAGGGCGTAAAATTGACCCGGATTTACCCTTGAGGGTACGATATAGTCCCTTGCTCCTTCCGGAGTGCTCCGGGTTAAAAACGGGGTTTCAATATCAATAAATCCCTGATCGTTGAGATAATTTCGAACCGCTGCAGCAGCAGTATGGCGAAGCATGAGATTTCTTTTCATTTTCGGCCTGCGGAGATCCAGATGCCGGTACTTCAGACGATTCATCTCCGAGATATCCGCATCATCTTCCATTAAAAACGGCGGTGCAGCGGCTTTATTTAATATCCTCAGTTCGATTGCCGTAATTTCGATCTCTCCGGTTTCAAGAGACGAATTGATCATTCCTTCCGGCCGATGATCCACAATCCCTCGAACCGCAATCACATATTCATTCCGGAGCTGATGGGCCTTGTCGTGGACATTCCGGCTGATCTCGGGATTGAATACCACCTGGGTGATTCCTTCCCGATCCCTTAAATCCACGAAGATGACGCCTCCATGATCCCGGCGGCGTTGAACCCAACCGGCCAGAATCACTTCTTTTTTCAGATCAGACATCCTTAATGCATTACACCGGTGTGTGCGGCGCATCTCTCCAAGGGAATCTGATGAACATATTTCTTCTTTCATTTCATAGTCTCTTTTATTCTTTCAAATTTGAGTATATTCAGAGCCCTGACTCAGATGCACCGACGCATCACGGCATCAACGACATCCGTTATCGGGATTTGCTCCTGGATCGATGTTTTCATATCTTTAAGAACCACAGATCCGGAAGACAGCTCATCCTCTCCCATGATGATGACAAATCCGGCATTGAGCCGGTCAGCCTGCTTCATCTGGCTTTTAAGCCCTTTCTTTCCCAATTCCATTTCCGTCCGGATCCCTTTTTCACCAAGTCTGCAGCTCCACTCAAATGCTTTCATGCGGCTTTTTTCCCCTAATGCGGCGATAAAGAGATGGGGGGATTTGACAAAGGAATCGCGATCGAGATCAGAGACCTCAATCAGTCGATCAAATCCGATGGCAAATCCGGTGGCTGAAATTTGAGGGCCTCCCAATGCCTGAACCAACCCGTCATACCGCCCGCCGCCGGCAACCGCGTTTTGAGCCCCTAAAACCGAGGTTTGGATTTCAAATGTGGTTCGGGTATAATAATCCAGACCTCTGACCAGATTGCGGTCCAGAATAAATGGGATTTTGAGCATTTCAAGGGCCTGTTTTGTCTCCTCAAAATGCGCATTGCAGTCATCACATAAAAAATCGACCATGGCAGGGGCATTCTCCATGGCGAGCCGGCAAGACGGAACCTTGCAGTCGAGGACCCTCAGCGGATTCCGGCTCTTCCGCCTGACGCAGTCGGGACAAAGCATTGAAGAGAAATCATCAAGATGGGTATTCAGCGCTTCCTTATATATCGGCCGGCATTCCCGGCACCCCAGGGAATTGATATGGGCCTCTGTATTCTTGACTGAAAGCCTGGAAAAGAGCGTCATTAAAATGAAAATAAGCTCAGCATCCGCCAGGGCTGAACCGACTCCGAATATTTCGGCGTTGATCTGATAGAACTGCCGGTATCTTCCCTTCTGAGGCCGCTCTCTACGAAACATGGGGCCGATGGTATAGAGTTTCTGGACCGGATTTTTCGTATAAAGCCCATGTTGAATCAGGGAGCGGACGATTGAGGCCGTGGCCTCAGGCCTTAAGGTGATCTTTTCTCCCTTCCGATCCTCAAATGTATACATCTCTTTTTCAACGATATCCGTATCTTCTCCGATAGACCTGGCAAAAAGTTCGGTTTTTTCCAGAATCGGAATGCGGATCTCCTTGAACCCGAAATTTTCGAAAAGAGATCTCGCGCAAATTTCGATATGCTGCCAAAGCTCGGTCTCGCCGGGGAGAATATCTTTAAACCCACGAATGATCTGGATCATGCGCCATCTCTGCTTAAAATGAATATATCGGTTGTTTTTTCAAAAGGTTATGTTTATTCATTGCATAAATTTTTATATTTATTCCAGCATGTCTCATGAAGTCAACATGAAGTTTTTTTAATCATGATTTTAATCTTTTTGAATTCGTCCGGCAGCTGGAAGGGAAGACTGGGTTTAAAAAGCCGCCGCAAGCCGGATCCGATCCGATCCGGTTCCAGGGATTCGAACCGCATCCATCTTGCTTATTTCTCCTTCAGGATTCGATTCAAATACGCTGAAGAAAAAGCGGTTCCGCAAGTCGTTGATTTGCCGACTTGAGCAGCTCCTCTCCGGATATGACCACCACGGAACGATCAGGGTTCTGGTCCTCAAAATACCGTTTTGCCACCCTGATGACATCGGCACGGTTGACTGAAAGAAGCCTTTTCTTGAATCGGCTTCGCAGCTCATCCGTGAGCAGGACAATCCGTCTCATGAACGCTTTTTTCGCCGCAGGTCCGGGTGGGTCGGGTTTATCGATATCAGAGCAGATCTGGAGAACCGCTTCTTTTATATCTTCGTCCCGAAAGGCATCGGACCGGATGAATGCCGCGCTCTTTTCAAAAACCTTGAGGGTTTCAACGATGCGGGGGTCCCGGTATGTACTGAATGAAAAGAGCCCG
>JBFMEI010000021.1:0-14181 GCA_040753295.1 Thermodesulfobacteriota bacterium
AAGCCCCATGGTGACCACTGTGGCGCCGACAATTCCGGTGGATGCTCCAAGAAGCGCTCCCACAACCACCACTGAAACCGCCAGTCCTCCCCGCAGTCTTCCGAAAAGAAGCCCCATGGTGTCAATGAGTTCTTCAGCCAAACCGGAACGCTCCAGCATGACTCCCATGAAGACAAACAGCGGTACGGCCAAAAGGGTGATATTGGTCATAACCCCCCAGATCCGAAGGGGCAAAAGATTAAAAAAAGACCACCCGAATCCCAGTATTCCAAAAACCAGTGCTGTCCCCATAAGGGTGAAAGTCACCGGAAATCCGACCATCAGCAAGATAGTGAGCGCTAAAAACATCCAAGCCGGTAAGTATTCCATCAGTCTGTTTCCTTTTTCTGGCTTTCCATTCCCAAAATGATCAGCAGGCTGTGCAGTCCCAATGAGATCCCCTGGAGAAGAAGCAATGTAAATCCGACTGGAATCAATCCCTTGACGATAAACCGGAAGGGAATCCCTCCCGGATCCGGGGATCCTTCCAGGACAGTCCATGCTTTCAGGACAAAATGAGATGAGGTGGTAATGATCATGACACATCCCGGAATCAGAAACAGAATAACTCCAAACAAGTTGATCCAGGCCCGGGCTTTAAAGTTCATCCTTTGATAAAAAATATCCACACGCACGTGTCCGTCATGAAGCAGCGTATATCCTGCGCCGATTAAAAAAATAACCGCAAAGAGGTGCCACTCCAGCTCCTGGGTTACAACAAAACTCCGGTTGAACAGATATCTCATCACCACATCCATGAAAACCACAAGAACCAGACC
The DNA here is from genome assembly GCA_040753295.1 of Thermodesulfobacteriota bacterium. Classification (GTDB taxonomy): domain Bacteria; phylum Desulfobacterota; class Desulfobacteria; order Desulfobacterales; family UBA2156; genus RBG-13-49-15. The sequence continues at coordinate 819 of JBFMEI010000021.1, forward strand.
GAGGGTTATCCAGGATACCCCTCTCCCCACCCGTGCATTTAATCCGTCGATCCTGCCGGCAAGTTTAGCGAGTATATTCATCATCCCCTTCCTATGATTCTCGAGCGGTCTTCATCGTGAAAAAAATGAATCATAACCGCTCAAATTAGATATCATCAACTTAAACTTGTCTTTATAGATTCATCAGTTAAATCAAGTCAAGGTAAAAAGATAAATTGGAAAGATTGACGTTGACTGGAACTTCCGGTATGTTGACACCATTTGCGGCAGGCTACAGTCAATCTTTTTTTTGATTTATCCGATCATCCTGCCGTCATTTTCAAATCATTCTACCCTGATCGATAGGAAAGAATTAAGATGCCGAAAACAACTTACTGGGCGGATAATTATATTGAAAAGCGCCGCGACGGACGCGATGCCATTTCCCTGATTCGGCCGGGTCAGCGGGTCTTTATCGGATCTTCATGCGGTGAACCCCAGCATCTGGTTCGTATTCTGGGAGAGGAGTCGTCTCGATTTACCGATATCGAAATCGTTCGGCTTCTGGCCATGGAAAGCACGCCCTTGACGCTGATTGCCCACAAGGATGCCAGACAAAGCCTGACCATCCGTTCCTTTTATCTGGGTTCAGCCAAAGCCAGCGGTATCGAAAGAAACAGGCGATTCATCACCCCTATCAATCTCTCTGCAATCCCCATGCTTTTTAAAACAAGGAGACTCCCGATCCATGTGGCCCTCATCCAAACCACCCCTCCCGACGACTTCGGATGGATGAGTTTGGGGGTCTCGGTCGACATCACCTTAGCCGCTGCTCTCTCCGCCGACCTGGTGATCGTCCAGACCAATTCCAAGATGCCGAGAATACTGGGGCGAAGCTTCATTCACGTCAATGATGTGGATATCATTGTGGAATACGACGAACCTCTTTTGACCATCAGCGACAAGCCGGAACTAGAATCCGCCAATATGATCGGAAAACAAGTGGCCCGGCTCATTGACGATGGATCCACGATTCAGATCAGCCTTGGGGTCACCCACCAGGCAACCCTGCTCGGGCTTGCAGGGAAAAACGATCTGGGTGTTCATACTCAATATGTGACGGATGACATCCTTCACCTGGCCTCAATGGGTGTTATTACCAACCGTAAAAAGGGATTTAATGAAGGGAAACTCGTAGCCAGCAATGCCATGGGGACGGAAAACCTTTATGAATTTCTAAACGACAACCCCTCCATTGAATTCTATCCTTCTGACTATGTGAATAATCCTGCCGTGATATCACGTCATCATAAAATGGTCTCGATGAATGTGGCAATGGCCATGGATCTCACCGGACAGGTTGCGGCAGACGCCCTACCCTATAACTTCTTCTCAGGGGTGACAGGAATGCTGGATTTCGTCCGGGGGGCCGCCATGGCCGAAAACGGAAAGTCGATCCTCATGCTGACATCGACTTCCCGGGATGGGAAAAAAAGCCGTATCTTGCCGATGCTCGACGATACCGCCATCGTGGTTCCAAGGGGAGATGTTCACTATGTCATCACTGAGTACGGCGCGGTAAACCTTTTCGGGAAAAACCTTCAGGAGCGCGCACTGGCCATGATCAGCATCGCGCACCCCAATTTCCGGGACGAATTGTTTGAAAAGGCAAAGGAAATGGGGCTTCTCGACAAGTCACGAAAAAGAACGGATTTAATGCAGGGTGTCTATCCCCTTAAACTTGAAGAGACTAGAGTCATCAACGCCGAAAACGTCGTGATCCGCCCGGCTAAACCTGTCGATGCCAGAAGGATTCAGGAACATTTCTATGCCCTTGAAAAAGATGATGTGGTAAGCCGTTTTTTCCATGAAAAATCAGCGTTTGTCAAAGAAGAGATGGAAGGGATCTCCCAGATCGATTACATCAAAGATCTGACCCTTTTAGCCCTGGTGGGAGAATTCGGATTCGGAAAAGTGGTCGGGATCGGTGAATATCTTCTCGATCCGGCAAAAAATATCGCGGAGGTTGCCTTTTCCGTGAGTCGGGAGTTTCAGGGAAAAGGATTAGGGAAAATCCTCCTGTTCAAACTTGCCGAAGCGGCACGGGATAACGGGATCTCAGGACTTGTGGCTTATACTTCTCCTACCAATCAAGGAATGATCAGACTTTTCAAATCCTTGCCCTATAAGACCCGGACATATTATGATGGCGACACCCTGCTGCTTTCCTGCCGATTTGACGAACCCCTCTGATGGAGCTTTTCTCGAATTTAACGATACCTATTTGGATTTATTGAATAAGGAAGCCGAATGAAAAGACACAGCGTCCTATTTCTGCCGCATAAAAAGGAAGTTTATGTTGAAGACGGAACGATCCTCATCCGGGCCGCGCTGGAAGCCGGAGTCCACATCAACGCGTCCTGCGGCGGAGAAGGAGTTTGCGGCAAATGCCGGGTTATAGTTGAAAAGGGGGAGGTGGAGGGCGGAGTTTCCGAAAAACTCAGCAACGAGGATATTGCATCCGGATATCGCCAGGCTTGCCGGTCCCTTGTCAAGGGGGATCTGATTGTGCGGATCCCTGTGGAATCCGTCATCGATTCCAGTATTTTAAATTTTCAAAGCACGCCCAGACGGACCGCGCGAATCCAGGAGATGGATTTGAATGAACTTAAGGAAAAAGGGCTTTTTGTCCCTCCGGTTGAAAAAAGATTTCTTGAAATCCCTGAACCGTCTTCACGGGATAATCTGGCTGATGTTTCAAGACTGATCAGCTTTTTAAAGCTGAATCACAACGAGCACAGACTTGAGGTGGATCTTTCGGTAATTCGAAAAATTCCGGATATCATTAGAAGCAAGCATTTCAATGTTACGGCCACACTCGCCCGTCCGGTTCGGGAAACCGATGGCCGTACCCGTATCATCAATGTTCAACCCGGCGACACCACAGATCAAAACTTTGCCATTGCCATGGATATCGGAACCACCACCATTTACGGACAGGTTGTCGATCTGAAGACCGGAAAAGCTCTTTCTCAATACGGAGAATTCAACGGACAGATCAGCTACGGGGAGGATGTGATCACCCGAATCGTATATGCTGAAAAACCGGGAGGGCTGGAAACCCTGCAAACCGTTGTGATCGGAACCATCAACAAGGTGATTCGCAAGATTATCGAGCGTGCCGGTATCGATCCGGATGAAATTTCCACTATTACACTTGCCGGCAACACCACCATGACTCAGCTCATGCTTAAAATCAATCCGAGGTATATCCGTCGCTCGCCGTATGTCCCTGCATCTATTCTTTTTCCGCCTATTAAAGCATCCGAACTTGGAATGGATCTAGGAGATCATGTCACGGCGCTTGTTTATCCCGCCGTATCGAGCTACGTGGGCGGGGATATTGTGGCAGGGGTGATGGGTTCCGGGATGTATCGCAATGAAGAGGTGACCCTTTTCATAGACATCGGTACAAATGCTGAAATCGTGATCGGAAACAAGGACTGGCTGGCCTGTGCCGCCTGCTCGGCAGGACCGGCATTCGAAGGAGGAGGGGTTCAGTTCGGGATGCGGGCCACCAAAGGTGCTATCGAAGACTTTTCTGTCGACCCGTCGACTGCCGAGCCCATGATCCTGACTATTGGAAATGTAAGACCGAAAGGAATCTGCGGTTCAGGGCTCATTTCAATGCTTGCCGCTCTTTTTGAAATGGGGATTATTAACAATGCCGGAAAATTCAATCCGAATCTCAATACTTCGAGAATTCGAAGAAATGATAACTATTATGAATATGTATTGGCATGGAAAGAAGAGACCCAGATCGGTCGGGATCTGGTTTTAACCGAACCGGATATCGACAATCTGATCCGGGCAAAAGGTGCAATTTATGGAGGATGCATGACTCTGCTGGAGGAAGTGGGACTCAAGGCAACCGACATCAAGCGGATTATTCTGGCAGGGGGGTTTGGAAGCTATGTGGATCTGGAAAAGGCCATGACCATCGGACTGCTCCCGGAAATTGAACCTGACCGTGTGGTATATATCGGGAACGGTTCTCTGATGGGGGCCAAAATGAGTGCACTCACCAATCGAATTCGAAGGGATGTTGTTGAAGTAACAAAGAAAATGACCAATTTCGAGCTGTCTGAAACAAGATCCTATATGAATCATTATGTGGCGGCACTCTTTCTCCCCCATACGGATATCGAACAATTTCCGAATCTTAAAACCCGTCTGAAAAATCGAAGGCTTTTACCGTAGCAAATTTTATATATAAACTAATTTTTATTCATTATGTTTCATCTGTTGACAACACGGATCTTGCCTTATAAAAGGTATCCTTTGCTTCTTAAGCAAGCCGATCAGATTTGGACATCGGTAAAAAAATTCCGGTTTATCGAGACACCATTTGTTGAACCTTCATGCGAAAGCATCATCATATTCAGCAGATTCGGATAATGAAAGGAGGGGATTGAAGATACAACGGGATTAGGGAGAGGAGTATTACCTGTAACCAACACAACCACGTTGATAGATCGAATTAGGAGGGAACATTGGGCTTTCAATTTTACAAAGAAAATTACACCGGCAAGATTAAAGAAATCAGCATCGGAAAAGGGCCAAAGTCGGTGAAAGTTGGGGGGCAGAGCAGCTACCCCTTCTACCAGTTTGAAGGCGACATGCCCAATAAGCCCAAAATTGCCATGGAAATCTGGGACATGGAGCCGGAAGACTGGCCGGAATCCGCACGGATTCACGTTAAAGACGTTGTCTCAAATCCGGCAGCCTGGGCAAAAAAATGTATTAAGGACTTTGGAGCTGAACTGATCGTCCTTCAGCTTAAAAGCATCGATCCAAATGGAAAAAATGTCGGAGCTGAAGAAGCGGCCGCAACAGTTAAAACCGTGAGCGACAGCATTGATGTGCCGTTGATTGTGTGGGGATGCGCCAACCCGGCAAAAGATGACGAAGTTTTCAAGAAAATCGCAGAGGTTTGCCAGGGGAAAAATCTGACGATCGGCCCGGTTGAAGATAAAAACCATAAAGGAATCGGGGCGGCCGCCATGGCATACGGTCACACCGTGATTTCATCTTCACCCATTGACGTCAACCTGGCAAAGCAGATCAACATCCTGCTTGAAAATCTGGGAGTACCCAAGGATAAAGTCATCATCGATCCCACGACCGGGGGACTCGGATATGGAATGGAGTATTCCTACAGTGTCATGGAGCGGATCCGGATGGCCGCCCTGAACCAGGGGGATGACAAATTGCAGTTTCCCATTATCAACAACCTGGGAAACGAAGTCTGGAAATGCAAAGAAGCAAAAGAATCCGCTGAGGCAGCACCATTACTGGGTGACCCCGAGAAGCGGGGTGTACTGATGGAAGCTGTAGGCGCTGTGAGTTATCTACTGGCAGGATCCGACATTCTAGTCATGAGGCATCCGGAAGCGATTCGAATGGTTAAGGCGTTTATCGATCTCCTGAAAACCGGCGGAGAACTCAAAGGAATTGCCGGAATCGATAAAAAACTTCCCAAGGTTGACTTCGACTATGCCGGAATGGCTCCCAAGCCGAATCTGGCTATTGAAGAAGATAAAGGAAAAAAACCTGATATCGTTGAGAAAAAAGCTGAACCCAAAGCCGCAGCACCCCCAAAACCGGCTGCGAAAAAAGAAGAACCCAAACCCAAGAGTGAAGCCAAAGCAGCCGTTGTGGATATAGCCAAGGCAAAGGCGGAAGCGGAAGCCAAAGCCAAAGCAGATGAAGCTGCAAAGGCGGAAGCGGAAACCAAGAAAAAAGCAGAGGCAGAGGCTAAAGCCAAAGCAGAGGCGGAAACAAAGGCCAAGGCAGAGGCTAAAGCCAAAGCGGATGCTGAGGCCAAGGTCAAGGCGGAGGCAGAAGCTAAAGCCAAAGCGGATGCTGAGGCCAAAGCCAAAGCCCTCGCAGCCGAGGATAATATCCGGCAAAAACGGGCCAAGGAGCGGGAAGAAATGGAATCGAAACGATCAACTGTCAAGAAACAGAAAGTTTCCATGACTGTGGCTGTGGAACAGAAATCACAGACCGATCGGATGATCGATCGGTTGAATCGAATCCACCGGAGAGTCGCATAATAATCATAACGGTATTCTATTTAATACGACCTGATCAACATATTCACATAGAATCTCTCAATATGAGGAGGAACCTCTGATGGCAGAAGAAATCAAAGAAAAAGCTAAAAAACTCGCAGATCCGATAGAAGCATCCATCGATCCGGGAACCCAGCAGATGATCAAACGAGCGCAGGATCTCGGCATTGATACTGTTTTTGATCGGGCTGCGGCCATGAAACCCTGTAACATCGGAATCCAGGGGATCTGCTGTAAAAACTGCGCCATGGGCCCATGCCGCCTTCCATTGACGAAAGATGTGGACATCATGGACGACAAGCGGAAAGGCCTTTGCGGCGCCACCGCCAATACCATCGCAGCCCGTAACTTCGCCCGCATGGTCGCGGCTGGAACCTCCGCCCATTCGGACCATGGCCGAACCGTTGCAGAAGTTTTCTTATCCGTAGCCAGAAAAGAGACCCAGGATTATAAAATCAAAGATGTGGGGAAACTTCTATCTATCGCTCCGCATTTCGGAGTCGCTACAACCATCGAAGTCGATGGAGAAGTCAAAGACCGTTCTATCGATGAGATCGCTCTGGAAGTGGCTGAAAAAGCAATCGCCGAATGGGGAAAACCTGAGGGCGAGCTTCATTATCTGAAACGCGCACCCCAACTCACCTATGAAAAATGGAAAAAAGCGGGCGTCCTTCCCAGAAACATCGACCGTGAAGTGGTCGAAATCATGCACCGGACCCACATGGGTGTGGATCAGGATTATGTCAATATCGTCAAGCAATGCAGCCGGACTTCCCTGGCCGATGGCTGGGGGGGATCCATGATGGCTACAGATCTGCAGGACGTCATGTTCGGAGCCCCTTCTCCGCTTCAGGCTGAAGCCAACATGGGAATCATGAAAGAAGACCATGTCAACATCATTATCCACGGCCATGAACCGGTCCTCTCAGAGATGATCGTGGCTGCCGCCCAGAGCAAGGAAATGATTGACTATGCCAAGTCAAAAGGTGCCAAGGGGATCCAGCTCGGCGGAATCTGCTGCACGGGAAATGAAATTCTGCAACGGCACGGCGTCCCGCCGGCCGGTACTTTCCTGCAACAGGAATTGGCCATCATCACCGGCGCCTGCGACGCCATGGTCGTGGATGTCCAGTGCGTTTTCCAGAATCTGGCCAATGTCGCCAAATGCTTCCATACCAAAGTGATCACCACCCATCGTATCGCCAAGATGGAACAGCCCAATGTCATCCATATCGAATTTGACGAACATCATGCCATGGAGGATGCCAAGCGGATCGTTACAATGGCCATCGATAATTTTAAAAACCGTGGTGCCGAGGTCATGATCCCCAAAGGCAAGTGCGTTCAGATTGCCGGATTCGGTGTCGAATCCATCGAATACCATCTGGGCGGCACCTTCCGGGGTTCATATTACACCTTGAACGATAATATCATCAACGGCCGTATTCGAGGACTTGGAGCCGTGGTCGGATGCAATAACGCCCGTTCAAAGCATAATAATGCCCATATCACCCTGATCAAGGAATTGATCAAAAACGATGTCCTGGTCCTGACTACCGGGTGTGGCGGGATTGCCAGCGGTATGCATGGGCTTCTGACCCCGGAAACCGCTGCTGTCTACTGCGGTCCGGGTCTTGCCGAAGTCTGCGAAACCGTGGGAATTCCCCCGGTGCTCCATCTGGGTTCCTGCGTGGACAACAGCCGGATTCTTCTGGCAGCCACCGAGGTCATCAAGGCCGGAGGCCCTTGGAAAGATCTTTGCGACATCCCCGCAGCCGGAGCTGCTCCGGAATGGATGAGCGAAAAAGCCATCGCCATCGGACAATACGTCGTCACTTCAGGAGTATACACCTTGTTTGGAGGCCATCTTCCGGTCACCGGAGCCCCCATCTTCCAGAAGTATCTGTTTGAAGAGATAGAAAAACTCTACGGAGGACGATGGGATTTCTGCGAAGACGCATATGAAATGGCTCAAAAAATGATCGCCCACATTGATAAGAAACGCAAAGACCTCGGAATCGACAAGGCAAGAGACCGGGTCCTTCTGGATATGGCCGATCGTCAGAAACTGGAAGCCTCTGCCTAATAATTGATAACTTAAAATGATAACGATGAGGTTTGAACCAAACAACATCCTCAACGAAGGAGGAACGAAAGCATGTCTAGACTAGTTGCATTTGCTGCCATTCAGGGCGGCTATAATATTGTTTCAAAAGTTGAAGGGAAGTACAATAAGGCATTGCAAACCTATGATGCGTCCACCAAAGTGGGATTTCCCAACACAGCTTATTATCTTCCGGTAATTTACTCTCTCCTGGGAATGAAAGTGGAAACCCTGGAAGAAATGAAAAAACCTCTGGACTTTGCCCGAAAACTGCTCCCTCCCCATGTGAAAGGACACAATCACCTTCCATACCTGGGGCCTCTTCTAGATGCCGGCATGGCGGCGCTTTTCGCATTTGAAATCGAAGAGGCTCTCCGCTACCTCGAGCATACCGACTTTTATCTACATTCCGAGGAAATCGACGAGGAAGCCGGGAAAATCTGGCTGGGAGCTGCCGACGATACGGTCTTCAGAAAACGAGGCGTGGAGTTTGTGGACGGTTCGGCACCCGGATTTGCAGCCATGGTCGGGGCAGCACCGGATCCTGAGACTGCCAAAATGATCGTGGAAGAATATCAACGCAGAAGCCTCTACATCTTCTGTGCGGCAAATCAAAACGGAACCACTCTCATCGAACAATTGCTGAAGGCAGGCGTTCAGGTGGGGTGGAATACCCGAATTGTTCCGTTCGGTCCGGATATTTCCTCGGCCATTTTTGCCCTCGGCTTCGCAAACCGGGCTGCCATGGCATTCGGCGGGGTTCAACCCGGCGACTACAAGCGGATGCTCCTTTATAACAAAAACCGGATCTTTGCTTTTGTCAATGCTTTAGGGGATGTAAACGCCGAATGGGCTGCGGCTGCTGCCGGGTGCGTCAACTGGGGATTTCCGACTCTCGCGGATACGGATATTCCCGAAGTCCTTCCCACAGGAATCTGTACCTATGAACATGTGGTGGCCAACGTGGCCCACAAGGATATGGTCCAGCGCTCTGTAGAGGTGAGAGGCTTAAAAACCACCGTATCTCAGATCGAAATTCCCTGCTCTTTCGGACCGGCCTATGAAGGTGAGCGGGTCCGGGGAGGAGACCTTTTCTGTCAGATGGGCGGCGGCAAGAGCCAGGCCACCGAGCTTGTAAAAATGGCGGATATGAAAGAGATCGAAGACGGTAAAGTGATCGTGGTGGGAAAAGAACTCGACAAGGTGAAAGAAGGAGAGAATCTCCCCTTAGGGATCTATGTTCAGGTCGCCGGACGCGAAATGCAGACGGATTTTGAACCCATTCTTGAGCGGCAGATTCACCACCTGATCAATTATATTCAGGGTGTTATGCACATCGGACAGAGAGACATCGCATGGATCCGGGTGAGCAAGGCTGCAGTTGAGAAAGGATTCCGGCTCAAACATATCGGTGTCGTCCTTCATGCCAAATTCCATCAGGACTTCGGTGCGATTCTCGACAAAGTCCAGGTGACCCTCTATACGGATAAAAAAGACGTGGATGCATTGACCAAAAGAGCCCGGGCCGAATACAGACTCCGGGATGAACGGGTTGAAACCATGAAGGACGAAGATGTGGAAACCTACTACTCCTGCACCTTGTGCCAGTCCTTTGCCCCCACCCACGTGTGTACCGTCAGTCCGGAACGAACCGGGCTTTGCGGCGCCTACAACTGGATGGACTGCAAGGCTTCCTTTGAAATCAACCCCACCGGCCCGAATCAGCCCATTGAAAAAGGGGAATGCCTGGACACCAAGCTCGGACAATGGAAAGGCGTCAACGATTTCATTAAAAAGGCCTCCAGAGGAGCCATTGATCATTACAACTTCTACTCACTCACCAAAGATCCCATGACCACATGCGGCTGCTGCGAGTGCATTGCCGCGGTATTGCCTCAGTGCAACGGCATCATGACGGTCCACCGGGACTACACGGGTGAAACTCCCTGCGGCATGAAATTCACGACCCTGGCCGGTGTCATGGGAGGAGGCGCTTCATCTCCGGGTTTCGTGGGTCACTCCAAGTTCAACATCACCCAGGGCAAATTCGTTGTCGGGGACGGCGGACTCCTGAGAATGGTATGGATGCCCAAATCCCTGAAAGAAGAAATCAAAGAACGCCTCATTAAACGCGGCACGGAATTGGGGTATCCGAACCTCTACGACATGATCGCGGATGAAACCGTCGGGACCACTGAGGATGAGGTTATTAACTTCCTTAAGGAAAAAGGTCATCCGGCCGTTTCCATGGATTCGATCATATCCTAACCCAAGAAATTGTTTTCGGCAGAGATTCCGTCCTAAGCGTCGGAATCCTGCCGGATGACTTTACAAACAGACAAGGAGATTAAAAATGGCATTAACCGGTATCCAGATTTTCAAACTCCTGCCGAAAACCAATTGTAAGGAGTGCGGAGTTCCCACCTGCCTTGCATTTGCCATGAACCTGGCCTCCGGAAAGGCGGAGCTAGACAGCTGCCCGTATGTATCTGCTGAAGCAAAAGAGCAGTTGGCGGCAGCGTCTGCGCCCCCCATCCGCCCGGTTTCCATCGGGAAAGGAGTCAGAGCCTTTACCGTCGGCGGTGAAACGGTTCTATACCGACATGAAAAAACATTTTATAATAAAACCGCCATTGCCGGACTGATTCCATCCGACATCAAAGCATCGGACTTGGAAAAAAAGCTGATGGCTTGGAACGCCTTTCAATATGAACGCGTCGGTCTGAATTTAAGGCCTGAACTTGTTGCACTGAAAGATGTCAACGGCGATAAAAAAGCCTTTGCTGAAAAATCCGGATTTATTGCTAAGAATTCGGAATTCAACCTGATCCTGATGACCGAAAAGGCGGATGTAATGAAAGCCGGAGCAGATGCCTGCGGATTTAAAAAACCTCTTCTTTATGCTGCGACAGCTGCTACGGCTGATGATTTCGGAAAGATCGCCAAGGAGGCAGGCCTTCCTCTGGTTGTAAAAGCGGACTCCATCGAAGCGCTGGCAGCGCTTACGGATAAACTCACCGGCATGGGGCTCAAGGACCTGGTCTTGGATCCCGGCTCCAGAGAACTGAAAAATGCCCTTGAAGACCAGGTGGCGATCCGGCGTTCCGCGTTGAAAGACGGAAACCGTAAAGTCGGATTCCCGACCATAGCCTTCCCGTGTGAAATGGCCTCCAATCCGGATGTGGAAGCTCTGATTGGTGCCATGTTCATCGCCAAATACGGGAGTATCATTGTTCTTTCGGAGTTCTCAGGAGAACTCCTTTTTCCCCTGCTCCTGGAACGACTCAATATCTTCACCGATCCGCAGCGGCCGATGACTGTCACCCAGGGAATTTACGAAATCGGAAATCCGGATGAAAATTCTCCGGTCTGCGTGACCACCAATTTCGCCCTGACATACTTTATCGTATCCGGAGAAATCGAAGGGAGTAAAGTTCCGTCATGGCTTCTGATTAAGGATTCTGAAGGGCTTTCAGTCATGACCGCATGGGCTGCCGGAAAATTTGCCGGCGATGAAGTCGGGCAGTTTGTTAAAAAATCCGGGATTGAAGGTAAAATCAAACATAAGGAAGTGATCATTCCCGGATATGCAGCGGCTATTGCCGGAGACATGGAAGAGGAGCTTCCGGGATGGAAAATCACCGTCGGCCCGAGAGAAGCCGCTCATCTTCCTGCATTCCTCCGCGCTCGGCGACAGTAAAGATTGCAGCCCAACAGAGGCTGATGCCATTATTTCAACCCAAAGGAGGGAATATGTTACTCATCGGTGAAAGCTTAAACGTCATCTCCAGAAAAATCGGAAGGGCTTTCAAAGAACGGGATCCCAAACCGATCCAGGAAGAAGCCCTCTTTCAGAGGGAAAAAGGGATGGACTATATTGATATTAACCTTGGTCCGGCAAAAAAAGACGGTCATGAACTCATGCCGTGGGTGGTTAAAACCGTTCAGGAAGTCGTGGATGATGTTCCTCTGGCTCTTGATACTTCAAATATCGACGCTATCCAGGCCGCCCTCAAGGTCTGCAAGCTTCCTCCCCTCATCAACTCCATTATGGTAAGACCCGAACGATATCAGCGGATGGTTCCTCTTGCCGCAGAGCATAACGCGGATTTCATCGCCCTAATGTGGGGTCCCGAAGGACTCCCCCGGGATGAAAACGAACGTGCGTCGCTTTGTGTGGAACTTATCTATTTTGCCAACGAGGCGGGAATTCCAAATGAAAAAATCTGGGTCGACGGTATTGTTACCCCGTTAAACATCCAACAACCCCAATTGATGAGTCTGTTGAATTTTCAGGGGATGCTTCAGGATATTGCCCCGGGAGTCAAGAGCACCTGCGGATTGTCGAACATTTCCAACGGGCCGCCGGAACACCTGCGTCCGATCCTGAACCAGACCTATATGGTGATGCTTGAAAAATATGGGATGTATAGCGTGATCTCGGACCCCAGAGATGAAAAACTGACGGAAATCGCAAAAGGAAATCGACCTGATATCGTCGATCTGATTTACCGGATGATGGATGGGGAAGAGCCGGATATGAAGAGTCTATCCAAAGAGATGGTCGATTATGCCAAAACAGTGAACGTCATACTGGGAAAGACCCTTTATTCCGACTCCTGGCTTGAAATTTAATTCTCTCTAACCGACTCTGAAAACAACTCAGCCTCTCCCTCTACAAAGGGAGGGGCTTTTTTTGCAAATGCCTTTAAAGAGATCTTCATCCGATCTCCTTGCATATGAATTCAGATTCTGAAATACTTCCCACAGGGGGTCTTTTGACCACCAGCACGCTGGATTTGGTTTTTGCCAGCATTCGAATCGGCAAAGAACCCATTGTCCGCCGAACCAGATCATGCTTCAGACTTGCTCCCATGACAACAACTGAATCATCGCCTGCCTGTTCTGATAGAATATCCAATGGTCGTTCGTGGTGAAGCTCAAGCACCAGGGCCTCTTTTCCGCAGGAGCTTAGCCATTCTCTAGCTTCATTAAGACATTCTTTTGCTGCTGAAATTTCTTTGAAGTCGGCTTTTGGCGTTCTGACCCATGCCACGGTAATCTGCCCCTTGATAGCAGGGGAAAGAATCTTCAGCATGGGGAAAATCCGTTTTGAGGAAGGAGATCCATCTGCACAAATCAG
>JBFMEI010000022.1:0-13532 GCA_040753295.1 Thermodesulfobacteriota bacterium
GCGAGTCATCGAAGTCTGGCTTTTGAGTTAATCGGGGTTCCAGGCGTTCATATCCGAATGAACCCCGCGATTGTGGAAGATGTTTTTGAAAGTCTGCTAAGGAATGCTGTTGAAAATACGCCCGATGAAGGACTGATACAAGTTGTTTTGGAATCCATCCATCAAACATGCATCCTGAAGATATGCGATTTCGGAGTAGGGATTATAGAGGAAAATAAGAAATATCTTTTTGAAGGGTTGTTTTACACCCAGGAGACCGAATTTTACTCGTCAAAACGGCCTTATGATTTCAATGCCGGAGGAAAGGGACTGGATCTTTTTCGCATCAAGATCTATGCCCAGCGCTTCGGATTTGATGTTTCCATGGAATCGAGGCGATGCATTTACATTCCAGAGCCCCTCGACAATTGTCCTGGAAAAATATCACTCTGCATTCATTGCAAAACACCGGAGGATTGCCTCAGTTCAGGTGGAAGCGTTTTTAAGATATCTTTTAAGGCTGATTGATCCCTTCATTGACTTCTTTTCATAAATGCCATAATTTTCCTTCCCAGCATTTCTACGTTTTTTAAGCAGATAAACCATTCAAGGGCAAAAAATCTCTTTTTGACAGCCGTGAGTTCCCGCCTGATAAAGGGGTTATCTGAACAGAACGTCGTAATACAAAGCTGGGGGCGGATGGTGGGTGGAAAGATGCAGGGACCCCTTCCGCCGGATAAAAAAATGCAGTTTGAAGAATAGAGGAAAGACTGATCTTCAAGGCATGCTGAAATACTTTGATCGAATGAAGGGTCCAACGACAAAATGTAGATAAAATCCGAAAGCCCGATGATGGTGTCAAGAACAATATTCCGGCAGCAAAGACCCTGGCACGAAGCTGCACACTGATTCAGCAAAGGTGCGGCCTTTGAAATCAATTCGGTTTCCGCATTCTGGATTCCCGAGCAGAGTTCACGCAGATCTGAATCGTCTTTCCGGGTTAAAGAAGAACGGATTTTTTGAGCGGTATTAAATGAATGAACAATTCCCATCGAGCCGGTATGCCGGAAGTGAATCGGGTTGCGGCAGTCACCAAGAGACTCTAGCCGATTAAATTCACAAATAGGTAAAAACCGGTTCGAGTGTCAATAGAAATAAATGGAATTTGAAGGAAAATATGATTTCAGTTGAAAACCTGACGAAAAGTTATGGGGATCGAATTCTTCTGGATCGGATCGGCTTTAAAATCAATTCAAAGGAAAGGGTCGGGCTGGTCGGAAGAAACGGACATGGTAAAACGACGCTCTTTCGAATCATTATCGGGGAAGAGGAATACGACTCCGGGACCGTTTCAATTCCGAAAAATTATCGCATCGGATATGTTCAGCAGAACTTTCTTTTCAAGGAAGATACGGTTCTGAATGAAGGGATGAGGGAATTACCTCCGGGCCAAAAAGGTCATCAATGGAAAGTGGAAAAGATTCTGTCGGGACTTGGATTTCATCCGGTTTCCCTGCAGCTTCATCCTTCCGAGCTTTCCGGCGGATTTCAGGTGCGGCTTAATCTGGCGAAGGTTTTGATTTCAGAGCCGGATCTGTTGCTGTTGGATGAACCGACAAACTTTTTAGACATCACTTCCATTCGATGGATTGAGCGCTTTTTAATCGGCTGGCCCCATGAGCTCATGCTTATTACTCATGATCGCAGTTTTATGGATAAAATCGTCACCCACACCATGGGGATTCATCGAAAGAAAATGAGAAAGATCGCCGGCAACACGGAAAAATACTACACCCAGGTTGCTCAGGATGAGGAGATTCATGAAAAAACACGGTTGAACACCGAACGCCGTTCAAAGGAAATCGAACAATTCATTACGCGATTTCGGGCCAAGGCCCGGCTGGCAGGACTGGTTCAGAGCCGGGTCAAGACATTGGCGAAGCTTGAAAAAAAAGAGAAACTGGAAAAAGTCCGTGACCTGGAATTCGAGTTTCGCTACAAACCCTCACGTTCAAAACATGTACTGAATGTGAGGGAGATCTCTTTTACTTATCCGGATCAGAAGCCTCTTTTTGATTCCATCGCATTTTCGATCAACTCGGGAGAGCGGATATGCGTTGTAGGTCCGAACGGCATGGGTAAAACCACATTATTGAAAATCCTGGCAGGCCGGTTAAAGCCGAAGCAAGGAGAAATAATCTATCATCCTGAGATTGTCGCCGGTTTTTACGAACAAACCAATGTCGATATTCTTCAACTCCAGAGAACCGTTGTTCAGGAAATTCAACACAGCAATCCGGATGTGGATTATCAGCAGGCTCGAAACATCTGCGGCGCGATGTTCTTTGAGGGTGAAGATGCTTTAAAAAAGATATCCGTTCTTTCCGGAGGTGAGAAAGCCCGTGTGATTCTGGGTAAACTCCTGGTAACGCCGGTAAATCTGCTGATTTTGGATGAGCCTGGAAATCACCTTGATATGGAATCCTGCGATGCGCTGCTGGCGGCGATTGATAATTTCGAGGGAACCGTCATCATGGTAACTCACAATGAAATGTTTTTACATGCGCTTGCCCAACGCCTGGTCGTTTTTAACAGAGGCCGGGTGGATGTCTTTGACGGGACCTACCAGGATTTCCTGGAAAAAGGGGGATGGGGGGACGAAAATACTGAAAAACCATCACCCTCTTTCAGGAATGAAGCCGGACAGGGAGAGATCCGATCGAACAAAAAAAATCTGAGACGTCAACGCTCGACTCTGATACAGGAGCGGGCAAAGATATTGAAGCCCATTGAACAATCCATTGAAGCGGCCGAGTCCGATATTGAAGCTCTGGAGCAGCACCTCGTGAAGATGAGTGAGGAGATGGCGGATGCGGCAACAAAGCAGGATGGTCACCAAATCGAGAAAGTTTCAAGAGAAATACACCGGTCTCGGACGCTTATTGAAAAACGGTTTGCCGAACTGGAACTTCTTTATCCTCAAAAGGAAGCGCTGCAATCCGATTTCGACGGACGGCTGTCCGATCTGGAAGGAATACTGAACGCTCATGCGGAGAGCCAATAAACCCTCTTCTAATGATTCGGCGGAGAGTCAAGAATCTCTCTGATTTTTTTTGAAAGATCGGAAATACCGAACGGTTTTTGAATAAACCCGCTGCACCCCCGGTCCAGTATGGACTGCGCCTGCCCCTCGATGCTGTATCCGCTCGAAAGCAACACTTTGACCTCCGGATTGATTTTAATCAGGCGGTCAAATGTTTCCCCTCCGCCGATCTCAGGCATGATCAGATCGAGAATCACCAGGGAGATATCGGCTCGATGGGATTCATAAATGGATACTGCCGCCAATCCGCTATTGGCCTTTAAAACGCGGTACCCGATTTTATCAAGAATCTGTTCACCGACTTCGAGAATCATCTCTTCATCATCGACAAGAAGAATCGTTTCTTCTCCTTTTAAAATAACATTTTCAATCTCTTGTTCCGATTCGATTTTTTTATTGGAGACGGGAAGATAAATATTGAATGTCGATCCCTCCCCCGGTTGGCTGATAACCTGGATGAGTCCGCTGTGATTTTTAATAATGCCGTAGGCAGAAGCCAGTCCCAATCCGGTTCCCCTCCCCATTTCTTTTGTGGTAAAAAAGGGATCAAAAATCCGCTCCTGGGTGGCTTTATCCATTCCGCATCCGGTATCCTTGATCGATATTTTGACATATCTTCCAGGAGTCAGGGAGTAGTACTCCCCCCCGGGCTCATAGACGGTAAGGTTTTTCGATTGGATGAAGAGTTCACCTCCCTTGGGCATTGCCTGCCAGGCATTTAAATACAGATTGATCAGGACCTGCTCAATCTGTCCTCGATCGACTTCAACAGGCCAGGCCGAATCTTGGAGGGATCGGTGAATAGAAATTTCTTTTCGGGTCCGGCCGAACATCTCCGAGCTTTTTATGAGAAGTTCGTTGATATTCGTGGATTTGGTCTCATATTTTCCTCCCCTTGCAAATCCCAAAAGCTGTTTGGTCAAATTGGAGGCGCTTTTGACATAATCTTCAATCCCTCTCAGGTGTTCATAATGAGAATGAGAAGCGTCAATGCCAAGCATCATCAGAGAAACACGGCCGTATATCCCCATCAGGAGGTTGTTGAAATCATGGGCAACGCCTCCGGCCAGGGTTCCGATGGCTTCCATCTTCTTGGATTGGAGAATCTGCCCTTGGAGTTCCTTGACTTTTTTGTTTGCCAAGACCCTGTCGGTGATATCACGTCCGGATCCGCTGATGTATTGAGATCCATCTTCGCCGGTGACGAGTTTGTTGTGATATTCGATATAATATTTTTTACCGTCTTTACCCAAAAAGATGGAGACTCCTGAAGCCTGCCCTTTGGACTTAATGGTTGGAAAATAATCCTGTTCAAAGGCGGTTCTGAATTCGGCGGGCATCAATTCATAGATGGGATAGCCGATAAGGTCGCGGTGAGGATACCCCAGAATTTGGGATACAGAGCGGTTGGCGCTGAGAATTTTTCCTTCCAGATCATGGGTGTAGATAAAATCCGTAATGTTATCAAAAAGTTCACGATACTGCTTTTCACTTTTTTTAAGGGCCTCTTCAGCGGTGATGATATCCGTAATATCTCGAAATGTGGCGATACGTACCTGCTTCCCCATGTATGAAAAAGGTTTTCCTGACATTTGACAAATGAATTGACGGCCGTCCTTTCTAACACCGACACCCTGGTACGGGCGGCTGTATCCTACAGCCAGCCGGTCCAGGATCTGCTGCCAGGTTTCAGAAGTGACAAGGGTTTCCCCGTATTTTCCGATAAGCTCCGAAGGCTCATATCCGAACATCCGGGAAAAAGCGTTGTTGACATCGATGATGATTCCATTGTTATGAATGGCAATCCCTTCTTCAGCGGCATCAGAAAGCTTTCGAAACCGTTCCTCACTCTCCCGCAGGGCATCTTCAGCGCTCCGGCTCTTAGTCACATCGCGCAAAAGGATAACTTTTCCGGCAACTTCTGCCTTGGTGTCGTGGAGAAGTGTGATCGTGATGCTGAGACATCTTGGGCCCAGATCATCTGTGATTCTGATTTCCTTATTAATTTCTGTCGTATCATATAAAGATAAGTTGGGATGGGCGGCTGATATCAGGGATTCATCGATCATGTTGCCGATTTCAAGGGAATAGTGGTTTCTGATTAAGCGTTTGGCAGCAGGGTTGACATCAATAATCCGGTTTCCGGAGTCCAGAACAATTACCCCGTCGCTTAGATTCTCAATCAGACGGTCCCGGGCAACTGGGACAATCTGAAATAACCGGTGTCTGTAGATACTCCACCCGATAATCAGGCCGGTGAGAGTCAACGCAAAGGGAGTCAAATCCAGGCTTTCTACCGGAGTATATCCGGCAAGGTAAAATGCATTTCCGATCCATGGGATCAGCGCGGCTAGCAGGATGCTGAGAGACTGAAGTTTATAAATTCTGAAATTACTGACACTGGAAGCAGCAAGACAAAGCGTCCCCCATGCCATCAGTGCATAATTGTATACGGCGTGAATCCAAAACCAGAGACCGTGGGCATATTGCAGCATTTCGGTTTCTCTGCCGGGGACGGGGCGGATTTCACTCCAGATCATTCCATGGAATTCATTTGTGAAAACCATCACCATGGTAAAAAAAGGGAGGATAAACAGAAACGGGATGGTGCGGCGGGTTATCAATCCTTTTGCATTTGAATATTGATGGACAAATACAAGCCATATCGCAGGGACAACGGTTATCCCGAAATATTCAAATTTGGCCCATATGATTTTTGTGGAGACCAATATTGATGCTGCTTCCAATCCTCTGCATAGTGTCCATTCGGATATGGCGACCATCATCAGGACGGCGGATGTGCCCCCGGGGATTTTACGATGGCGCCAGATAACGGCTCCCATGAAAGCCGAGAGAGCGCAGGTCAAAAAAGAAAAAGCAGCAATATTCGAATACTGAAAATTCATCTGGTCCTGAAAAAGAGTTGCTTGCAACAGATTATAATTTTAATCTTGCCGGATTCAGGTATAAAATCACCATATCCATATTCTCATTTTTTTTCAATGCCTGACCTACCTGACTCCTTTGGTGAACGGCATTTTCAACAGGTGCCGGAATCGGACTGTTTGGAACCTGGGGTAGGCCCCGATGCCGATGCGGATCTTTTTCTGGTCAACAGCCGATAGAATGGTTTCAAAAATACGATCCCAGAAAGAAAAAATGGTCCCATAATTGGTGTTGCGCTCACGAATAATAACAGAATGGTGGATACGATGCATGGATGGAGGGACAAAGAGGACCCATAAAAGGCGCTCAACCCATACCGGAAGGGTTAAGCTGCTGTGATGAAACTGGGAGGTCAATACAACCATCGACTCGAATACCGCGATGGATCGATAATCGGCTCCCAGAAAAAAGATTATCCCGATCTTGATGACTGCAGAAATTGAAAGTTCTCCGATATGAAATCGAGATGCAGAAGAAACATCCAGGTTCAGATCGCTGTGATGAACCCTGTGGAACCGCCAGAGAAAAGGAACCTCGTGGTTTAACAGGTGCCAGATATAGAGAGCAAGATCCATAAAGACCAGAGTGGCTAAAATCCTGGTCCACTCCGGAAAACTCCAGAGGTGTAATACACCCAATCTGTTTTCCGTTACATAGGTTGCAGTATTAAGGATGCTGGAGAAGAAAATCAAATTCAGGATCAGGGCATTAAAAATTGCCAGACTTAAATTATCCATCCACCGTTTCACCTTTGAAACAGAAGCGGGGCGATAGGGGATCGTCGATTCGATAATGAGAAAAAAGAGGATACCTCCCCAGAATAAAATTCCTCTGAAAAGCTCAGGACTTTTTTGTATGTTTAGCGCGAGGAAATCCAACAGATTCTCCTCAAAATCGTCATCGAATTTCTCCGATGAGAAGAGTGACCATGCGTCCTCCATGGGGGACCCGATAACGATTAGAGGGTGCAAACATCTTTTGCACGTTTTGTTCCGGTGTGAAAAGAATAAATTTCCATCCGCGATAAAGAGATCTCAGCCGGTCTGCAACAGCCTGAACCAGCAAATCGCTTTTGGATTCAGTTTCAAGTCTCCACCCATACGGTGGATTAATGGTCACAAACCCCTTCCGGGGAGTTATTCGTTTCGGGTCAAGATCAAAAAAGTCGATATGGGATACTGAAATAATATCCGAAAGCCCAAACCGGTCGACGCGTTCTTTCAACTGAAGGCAGGTCGCTTCATTTATATCAGAAGCAAATATTGAAGGCTTTTTTCCTGCTATTCGAATTGTGGTTTCAGCCTGACGTCGTAAAAAATTCCACGACTCTTTTCTAAATGACGGCCATTCGACAAAAGCAAACGACCGGAACCATCCGGGGGGAATATTCCCTGCAATCAGAGACGCCTCCAGCGAAAAGGTCCCGGATCCGCAAAAGGGATCAATAACCGGCAGATCTCCCAGATATCCTGCCAGCAAAAGGGCTCCTGCAGCTGTCGTTTCCCGAAGGGGTGCTGCTCCGACATGAACTTTCAGGCCCCGCTTATACAGGTTTTCCCCGCTGCTGTCCATGGAAAGTGTAAACCGATCATCAAGACCCCTGACAAAAAGGGTTTGGCGCTTTGTAAGGAGTCCGGTGGATGTCGTAAGATCCGAATTCAATGATTTTGTGATTCCGGAACGGATTCTTTCCGATATTCCCTTGGTGTGAAATAACCGGGAGTGATGGACAGTGGTCCGGATGCTGATGCAAGATCCGGGAGAAAGATAGAGTTCCCATGGAATTTGAGAGATCTTTTTTTCGAACTCCGAAAACCGGGTCGCTTGAATATCATCAATTCTCATCAGGATTCTGTTTCCGGTTCTTGAATACAGATTGGCGGAATAGCAGTCTGTCAGACGTCCCTGAAATTCCATGCCTCCTTTTATAATGCGCCCATTCCGGACTGCATTGGGAAAGGATCGGAATTCCTGGAAGCAGAGAGATTCAAAACCCGGAAGAGTGGTGATCAAAAAATCATGGGTTCGGCCGATAACCCGACGTTTGATTCGTTTTGCAGCCGGAATCATTTTAAACTGCGAAGGATATCCATTACTTGACGATTCGTAATTTATAGTTCTTCCGAAGATGTTCCCATAGCCGGGTGATAATGATCAAAGAAGCGTCCTCATA
Source organism: Thermodesulfobacteriota bacterium (assembly GCA_040753295.1). Taxonomy (GTDB): domain Bacteria; phylum Desulfobacterota; class Desulfobacteria; order Desulfobacterales; family UBA2156; genus RBG-13-49-15. The sequence continues at coordinate 8,202 of JBFMEI010000022.1, forward strand.
GGTGATCGTATTTTGCGTGGAAACCATCAAGCAGTTTTTCATGAGGGTCGGATTCGACGACCACTCAAGGATCTTGTTTTTAATATAGATTCCAAGCGTGGATCGGAGGAGCGGAAGCTCAGCCTGTGTCAGATTAGCGATGGTGGCCTTATCCCGCAGCGACATGATCACGATCAACCGTGAAACAGCTTCTTCAATGGTCTGTGGCGGATTCTCTTCTTTCCTGATTTTTTGTTTCAAGGAGGGGGTCTTGAGAAAAACAGGGTTTTTAATCGAACTGAGTCCGAGGTAGTATACACTTTCAAGGAGGTCCATAACCGCCTCATAGATTGAGGGATCTTTACTTTTTCTCGGACCTGCAACGTTTAAAATTTCGATCCGGTTTTCCTCGATCCATGCGTTGATTTTTAATGCGGCCTGGAATTTGGCGATTTTATTCAGATCAACATGAAGCCAGGGGCGCTCATGCCGCAACGCCATATCCCGAGTGTATGCGGAGCCACCGAAAAGTTTTCCATGGGAAATAATCAAGGTTCCGTCCGAGTCTATGACATTTTGTTCGGTTCGCTCATTATAGCCGTTCGTGATCATCTCCTCGACCCGGTATTTGGGATTCAAAGGACCGTTTTCTGTCAATCGGCCTTTCGGCACCCAGCCCCCGTGCGGAATATCCAGTTTGATAGCAACATCCAGTGCAGCCTGATCAGCACCGGTCTGTCCTCCGGATATGATTTTCTTAATCATGGGTTAAGTCAGATCTTTTTGATGAATCAGAATCGACAATCTCAAAAGGTTTTAAATAATGACATTCCTTAAAAAATATCGTGATACCTGTCGGGTATGTCTGGAAATACTTTTTGTTGTCATATTCATTGAATTTAACTTCCTTGTCATTATTTAAAATGCTCATTATAGGGTTAATTTAATCCATTAGTTGAATCAAGGTTTCAGGTGTGCCGGGAGGGCCGTTTGTCCCCTTGTATTGAAGAAACACGCCGTCTGAATGTCTGAACCAGTAATATGCACTCCACATATTTTCGAGTAATCCGTTGAGGGTCAGGCGAAGCTTATGTGCAAAGACCTTTTTACCCGATATCGTAACGGCTTCCGGTTCAAGGCGTACAGCCTTGAGTCGAAGAGGCGCCAGAGTATCCGGCCGGATCATCATAAAAGTCGCTTCATCTCTTCCGGATCCGACCATTTGCCTGAGAGCATAGGGGAGTGCCTGATACCATCGCTCGTTGTTCATGGGGACTTTTTCTTCATAGGGACGATCCTGAAAAGTTCCCGCGATATGAATTTCCGCACCCATTTTTTTTGCAATAACGCGGCTTTTCTGGTTTGAAAACACCCATTCCATGGTTTCACCGGCAGTATCGCACAGGATGGTGAATGTATCATTAGGCTCCACAATTCGGATTTTGACCGGGCTTCGGTTTTCTTTTTCCCACGTATAGAAGAACGCTTTTTCTCCGGTCGTTTGTCTATAGCGATGACGCTCCTCAACACGACCGTGAACCGGTTCATGGAAGAGTGCAATCAGGATCACAATCAACACCGTCATACAAAGCACGGTCATTTTTTTCGACTCTATAGTCGGTCTATTTCGAATCATCATCTCTTTACTCTTTTTTGGACCGAACCGATTTTTCGAAACGCTTCAGATCACGATTCGTCCGATTCCAATGGGCTTCATTTGTGAGAATTCTATACTTTGTTTAACCACGAAAATCAAGCCATACAATCGCTTTTAACTTCTCCGCCGGAGAGTCTCCATCCATGAAGCTTTTAAAGATTGTCGTTCCATTCCACTCTTAAAATGAATTGAGGTTTATCTTTCTTTTTTACATAAACCCGATCGATATGATAAAGACGAGGCTGATCTTGTGGAATTCAGAACGGATTGAAAAGCGCTTGGCTAAGAAATCACAGCGAATAATATTGGGGATGGGATGAAACGGGCATCAGCAGGGGTTTTAACATCGGTGGTCATGTTGTCTGCTGCGGGGCTGGTCTTTGAGCTGACGCTTACGCGGATCTTTTCGGCGGCGATCTGGTATCATTATACGTTTGTTGCCATTTCAGTGGCCATGTTCGGTTGGGGGCTGGGTGGGTTTATGGTTTATCTCCTGAAGCTGGTCCGCCTGGAAAATCACCTCGCTTGGATGCTGGTTCTTCTATCTCTTCTCTTTGCTTTGGTGCTTCCTCTTTTTCCCTATGGAATCCTCCAATTCCCATTTACACCCGAACGCCTCAATTTCTATTTCTTAATGGGACTCCTCCCATTCATTGCCGGGGGTGCGGCCCTGAGTCTGATGTTCGATGTCTACAGCAGTGATTCAAACCGGCTTTATTTCGCGGATTTGGGTGGTGCGGCTGCGGGAACTCTCATGGTTCCGGTAGTCATCCGGGGGCTGGGAGTCGAGACCGCTATTTTCGCAACCGCAATTTTCCCTTCCTGCGCTGCGATCCTGTTAAGTCTCAGATTGCAGCATCACGCAAAGCGCTTCTGGATGACCATTTCGATTCTTGTCCTGACCGCCGCAACTGGTCTCACCGTCTGGAATAGCCGCACGCAAACCCTGGTCATCCGGGACGCGCCGAGCAAAGGGCTTTACCATCTGCTGCGATCAAGTCCGGGAAGCCGGATGATTTCAGACCGCTGGAATGCATATTCGAGAATCAGTTCGGTCAGCGGATATGATGAACGCCGCCTTGCCCGGCTTTTCATCGACAGCGACGCCTGGACCGATATTCTGCGATGGAACGGACGGCCGGACGGCATCCGGGATGCAATGGGCTGGTTTCGGGCGTTCCCATTCCGGCTCGCGAAGGAGCCACGGGTTCTGGTGATCGGACCGGGAGGCGGGACCGATATGGTTCTTGCCATCTGCGCCGGAAGCTCAAAGGTTACAGCCGTGGAGATGAATCCGCTGATCGTCGATGGGGTGCGGGCCTGGGGCGAAAAAGCCGGGAATCTGTATGACCACCCCAAGGTCACTCTTGTCATGGATGAAGGTCGAAACTTCATCGAGCGGACTTCCGAGCTTTTTGACCTCATCGTACTGGGATTTGTCGATTCATGGGCCTCGGTGACCAGCGGGGGCCTCTCCCTTACTGAAAATTATCTGTATACGCGCGATGCACTCACTGCATACTATGACCATCTCACGGAAGAGGGGGCGGTCGCAATCATTCGCTGGCCCACGGATGTCCCGCGGCTGGTTGCGAATTCCGTATCGTTTTTGACAAACCGGGGAATGAGCATCCGGGAGATCGGTGAGCATGTTTTAGCCGTATCCGAACGGAAACCAAAGGGAAGCGAACCGGTGGAAACCGTATTTATTCTCAGCAAGTCACCCATTTCCAGGGGAACCGCGGATCGGCTTCTGATGGGGCATTCCGAATCCCATGCGATCTGGGTTCCTGGCCGAAAATCCGAATCCATATATACGGATTTGTTTGAGGAAAAGAGAACCTTCGAACGCTACACACAATCTTTTGATACCCTTGCAACGCCGGTCTATGATGATCGGCCGTTTTATTTTGCAGCGGATAAGCCCTATGGGATCCCATCCTTTCTGGTTCGCCTGTTCCGCCTCCCGGTGATCACGGTCCTGGCCTTCACCCTGCTGCTTCTGATGGGGAGCCGTTTCCTCGGTTTTCAAGCACCGGGTCCTAAGACGGTTGCCTATTTTGCCGCCTTGGGAGGCGGATTCATCATCTGCGAAGTCGCTTTGATTCAGCGGCTCATTCTGCTCCTGGGGCACCCGATTTACGCACTGATCGTGATCCTTTTTACGATTCTTCTTTCAGGGGCATTAGGGAGTTGGTATGCGAGACGATTTGATCCGGGAGCGATATCTCAGGCATTAGGCTGGATCCTTCCGGTGGTAATTCTTTTGATGCTCCTGGCGGCGTTTGCGCTTCCATCCCTGGTCCGTATTGCCCTTCCGTTGAATCTGCCGGTCCGGATTCTCTTAACCGGCGTGATGATTTTCCCGTTCGGCTTTTTCATGGGGATGCCCTTTCCACTGGGATTAAGGAAAGCCGCAACAGGGGGGCAAAGGGAAGGCGGTACACCGGCTTCGGCCCTATGGGGGATAAATGGAGTGGCTTCAGTCGCCGGCTCTATCGGAGGAGTCGCCCTTGCCGTGGCTGCGGGCTTCACCTGGGTTTTCCTGGCAGGAGCGTGCTGCTATGCACTTGCCTGGATGACGCGTCCTTGAAACCGAATCAATGATTATCGGAAATCAAAACCTATTTTTATACTCTCACTTCCCGGTTCTCTAACCAGTTTTATATCAAATATCTTCTGATCTTTTCCTGCAAAAGGCGGCATTTTTGCCCATCGTGTCGCCAGAAGAAGTGGTGGAGTTCATCAAATGGCTATCCTCGATTGACTGGATTTCAGGAGATGAGCGAGTTGCTCTTGAGTTAGGCTTTTTCCCTTCCGGCGTTCTTAAAGATTCTTACTCAATGCAAGTTTCATTTCAATGCAGGTGGATTCTTGCGGCGGAGTTTTTATTTCACCGTGTAGCCACGCTAAAAGCTTCTCTTTCATTTTCATGCAATCTTAATATATGTCATTTATGACGTAATATCAATTGATTAAATCAAGGGCGCTCACAAAAAATTAAATTTCCATGGTATCAAAAGTCTTCTTTATCTCAAGCCGGCATTGCGAAGGGAGTTGATGCAGCGCTCTTTGGTGGCGGGATTTTTGTAGGGGAGAACCTCGGCAAACTGTTCCAGAGAAAATTTTGGGTTGATTTTGAACACCTCGGCCGCTACGGCCCGGGCTTCCTTTTCATGCCCTGCCATGCTATACGCCGCGGTGAGGAAAATATGGGAGAAGATATCCCCAGGCTCCCGCTCAATCGCTTTTTTAAGTTGAGCAATGGCTTCTTCATACCGTCCGGTATCCCGAAGCGCCTCCGCATAGATGCGCACATAGAGATTAGGCGGTTTAGGATTGAGCCGCATTGCCCTTTCGAAGAAGGGGATGGAATCCCCTCCTGTGTAAACTAAGATAAAGGCATATCCAAAAACGACGTCAGCGGAATTTGGCTCAAGTTCGAGTCCCCGCTCCGCCTGTCTGAGGTTTGAAATAAACTTCTTCCAGGCTTCTCCGTTCTGGTATCCTTCATAGAGTATAACAATATCATCTAAATCCGCCTCCAGCTTATCGATCGAAAATCTGAGCCGGATATTTTCTTCGCTTCCCCTGTACTCAAAAAGATTGGCCCAATTGTCTTTTTCCGCCTCCGCAAAATGATAGGTTTTACCAATCCCCTCATTCAATTCTTTCTTTTTACCGACCACCTTGAA
>JBFMEI010000023.1:0-13036 GCA_040753295.1 Thermodesulfobacteriota bacterium
TATGAACCTTATGGAAAGGGGGTATGCCGTGTTTTTTTTTTGAAGGAAAAAGAATCTCATCAAGAACCGATGTTTTATTGGCGAGTTTTCCTGCGGCTTTCTCAGGGTTCATGAGATTTTTTCCGTCTGCATTTCCCAGAAGGTTCAGGCTGTACCAGCCGGCAACATCAAAGGCACGCTCTTTCAATGCCGAAGCTAACACTACTTTCAGATAGGTCTGCCCGGTTTTTCCATCCCTGCCTGCAATTGGGATTTTTCGCTTTGAAGCCAGCTCGGCGAAACCCGGAAGCATAATAGGATTGGGTGTAAAATTGACCACCGGGATTCGCGAATCTGCAGCGGCAACGGCATAAAAGAGATCCGGGATTCCGTCGGCGGTTTCCGGATCCAGATGATACAGGTCTTCAAGCTTCTTTATCCCGGGATGCCGGCCTGCCGGGAGAAGATTGATAAATACCGGCTGAGCCCCGGGATGACTTGTTTTGAAGTCATCCATATCTTTCTTAAGTTTTTGGATCCGGTCGCGGGGTTTCAATCCGGAAAGAAGCGGATCCCGGACCGGGATGCTGTTGATCAAGTCCGGATGATTCTTCCATGCAAAATCCGGAAGAACTCCATTCTGTTCCAGGGCTTTTCCAAGAGATTTCGGATCGATATCCCATCCGGCCATCTGAAATTGAGATGACGACAAACACGGCGAAAACCGGCGGAAGGTCGTCAGATAGGGGAGTATGGTTTCCGGAGCATCAGCAAGCGCCGATACGGCTGCGGCAACCGTGGACCCCACCGCACCCTTGGCTCCGGCAATCATTAAAAGAATCGATGGATTTTTTCGGGTATTCGGCGTTTTCATCTCTGCTTCCGCTTTAATGTGCGTCTTAAGTCATGTTACCTGAAAGATTCAGGGGGTCAAGTCACCCGGACTATATGGAAGATGGCATCTATGTGTCAAGGATCGAAATGCTCTGCGGCTATAGTCATCCGGGTGAATTTTTTATTGCTTGAAACCGTATCTTCGAATAAAGTCGTCAGATCCGACAGATGATTCAGGAGCAGGGTATCAGATGGATAGATCCATAAACCATGAACGGAGTGGAAGAAGGCCGACTCCCAAAGGGATTGCCACATCAGAATAAGGGCCTGGACTATGGAACTCACGGCCGGACAAGTCGTGGTCTTTCAGCATCGATTTTCCCAAAACGATTTTGATCGGTTTGCCGCCCTTTCCCGGGACCATAATCCGATCCATGTCGATCCGGAATTTTCCGCCCGCACCCGCTTTGGAAGAACCGTCTCCCATGGAATGCTTTTATATGGTCTGATCAGCCGGGGCATCAATGCCCTGTCACCTCAAATGGGACTTCTCCAGATCGAACAGGAGATGCTGTTCCGGTATCCCACCTATACTGAGACAGAGATTTCAATCCGGATTGAAGTCCTTCAATTCGACCCTGAACATCAACTGGCCCAAATGAAAACGACGATTTTGCTTCCGGAGGGGGATCCGGCATGTGAGGGAAAAGCCCTTATCTCTCTGGCCGGAAGCAGAGCGGATTTTCAGGGTATCGACCGGACCGAATCGGATTCAACGGTTCCGGGAAGCTTGATGCTGAAGCATTTGAGGATCGGTCAGAGTGCAGAGGTCTGCAGGACGTTTACTGACAGGGATTTGGAAGAATACAGGGATTTAACGGGGGATACCAATCCCCTTTTTACGGATTCCGGGTTTGCTGTGAAGAAGGGATTCCGTACCCGGCTGATCCCTCCGCCTCTGTTGAGCGGCATGTTTTCGGATCTGCTCGGGAACCGGCTTCCCGGAAGCGGGACCAACTGGTTAAAACAGAATCTGCATTTTTCAGCCCCGGCTTATGTGGGCGATGAAGTCACAGCCCGGGTGGAGATTATCCGGCTCAGACCGGAAAAAGATCTGGTCAACCTGGCAGGGACCTGCAGCACCGGAACCGGTGAGCGGGTCTGCCGGGCTCAATCTCTGGTCCTGGTCAGGGACATGTCAGCCGGGGAATGAAGGAGGGTGTCTGATGGCGATTAAGGTTGTAGGAATTGCGGGAAGTTTGCGGGCCAGGAGCAACACGCTCCATTATATGCGGACCGCTCTGACCGTCCTGGAAGAGGAAGGGATCGGGACCGAGCTGATCTCCCTGCGCGGCAAAGAAATCAAACCATGCAACGGATGCTACGATTGTGTCAAAAAGCACAGGGGGCGGTGCTCGATCAAAGGAGATGATTTCGACGTTCTGTTTGGAAAAATGCGCGAAGCGGAAGGAATCATTCTCGGCTCTCCGGTCTATCTGAGTTCCGTGGTTCCCCAGATGATGGCGCTTCTGGCTCGTGCCACTTTTGTTTCCTATTGGAGTGAAAAGTATTTTTCCGGAAAGGTCGGCGGCCCCATCACGGTCGCCAGACGTGCAGGACATAACATGGCTTTTTCGCAGCTTCTGCTCTGGTTTTTCTTTAACGGGATGATCGTTCCCGGTTCGACCTACTGGAATGTCGGACTGGCAGGAGCCGGAGGCGCCCGGGATGCTGAAAACGATGCGGAAGGGATCCAGACCGTCATTAATTTTTCTCACAACATGGCCGGATTGATGAAAAAACTCTTTACCTGATCCTGAAGACAGAAGGAAAAACGACATGCATGCTCAGGGGATCGGATTCTGGCTGACAAAACGGAAACAGCTCAGCAAAGACAAGGAAGCGCTGGTGGACGGCGACCGGCGGATCAGTTACGGTGAACTGGATGAACGGGTGAATGCGCTTTCCCACTCGCTTCAGTCCATGGGGTTGAAATATGGAGATCGATGTGCGATTCTGGCATTCAATTGCATTGAGTATGTTGAAATTATTTTTGCAGCGGCGAAACTCGGATTGATCCTTGTCCCTCTAAACTGGAGGCTCTCGGCCGAGGAGCTGATATTTATTATCACGGACAGTCAGGCAGAGACGCTTTTTTTCGATGCTTCGTTTGCCGAAACCGCCGGAATATTAAAATCCCGGGGAAATCTCAAACAGATGATCCGTATCGGAGATCCGGCCCCTCCTTCGGAAGGATCCTATGAGGCGATGATGGCCAGACAGAAAAGTGCCGCCCCTCTCCCGGATCGTCCTGTAAATCTGGATACCCCTCATATTATCATGTACACGGCCGGGACGACGGGACGACCCAAAGGAGCCGTCCTTTCTCAGGGCGCAAGTTTTTATAACGCACTCAACCTCATGGTGGATATGAATTTTATCCCCGGAGATCGGAATCTTTCAGTGCTTCCCATGTTTCACATCGGCGGGATCGGACTATTCACCCTCCCGATGATCTATGCCGGAGGGACCGTCGTGATCCAGCGTGTTTTTGATCCGGCAGTGACGTTGAAGCTGCTCAGGAATGAGCATATCACGCTCTTTTTCGGAGTGGCGGCCATTTTTCTGTTCTTGATTCAGCATCCGGATTTTGATCCGGAAGCGTTCGGAAACGTCCGCATCGTAATGAGCGGCGGCGCGCCGCTCCCTGTGAGTCTGGTCCACCGGTACCATAAGGCCGGAATTATTCTCCAGCAGGGATTCGGTATGAGTGAAGCTGCGCCGAGCATCGCCACTCTGCGAAAAGATCTGGCGCTCAGAAAAGCCGGTTCCATCGGACGCCCTCTTTTTCATGTTGAGGCAAAGGTGGTGGATGATTCGATGAACGAACTGCCGGCGGACGGACTGGGGGAACTCGTCATCCGGGGTCCGAATCTCCTGAAAGGATACTGGAACCGTCCGGATGCCGACCGTGAGGCGTTTGAAGGGGGGTGGTTCCACACCGGGGATTTGGCCCGGATGGACGAAGACGGCGATCTCTATATTGTCGACCGAAAAAAGGATATGTTTATCTCCGGTGGTGAAAATGTTTATCCGGCGGAAGTCGAGAATGCATTGTTTGAGATGCCTCAGGTGGCTGAAGCGGCTGTCATCGGAATCAGAGACGAGAGATGGGGGGAGGTGGGATGCGCCCTGGTTGTCCCCAAACCCGGAGAAAAGATTACGGAAGAAGAGGTCGTCCATTTTATCAAGGTGCGACTGGCAAGATACAAAGTGCCCAAGAAGATCGTTTTCCTGGATCGACTTCCGCGAAATGCTGCAGGAAAAGTGTTGAAGAATTTACTGCGGGAGAAATACTCCTGACGGATAATACAGGCTTCCGCTAAGTGCAGAGAGGGTTTTGACAGATAAGATTTACTGTTTCAGTGAAGGGTCGGGATATCAATCACAACATAAGGAGAAGAGAAATGAAAAAGAAAATGGGGTTCGCAATCGCCGGAATTGTTATGGCGCTGGCAATCGGAGTCTTGCCGCTTGTCGCTGCCGAACCGATCAAGATCGGGATGATCCAGGGACTGAGCGGTCCGCTGGAAGTCTATGCAAAGGCTGAAGTCACCGGATTTAAAATGGGTCTGGAATGGGCGACCAAAGGGACGAATAAAATCATCGGGAGGGATGTTCAACTTCTTGTTGAAGATACCCAGCTCAAACCGGACCGGGCAAAAATGCTCCTGACCAAGATGTACGGCGATGATAAAGTGGATATCGCTGTCGGACCGACCAGCAGCGGTGTGGCGTTGGCCGTCCTTCCGGTGGCGGAAGAATTTAAAAAGATCCTCGTGGTGGAGCCGGCAGTGGCGGACTCGATCACCGGAGCCAACTGGAACCGGTATATTTTTCGAACCGGAAGAAATTCAAGCCAGGATGCCATATCCAATGCAGTGGCCATTGCCAAGCCGGGGGTAAGCATCGCCGCCATCGCCCAGGATTATGCGTTCGGCCGGGACGGGGTCATCGCCTATAAGCTGGCTGCCGAGAAGCTCGGCGCAAAAGTGGTTCATGAAGAATATACGGATCCCAAGGCAACCGACTTCACGGCCCCGATTCAAAAAATCATCGCCGCTTTAAAAGACAAGGCAGATCCGAAATACGTGTTCGTCATCTGGGCCGGAAAAGGAGGTCCTATTCCCCAGATGCTCTCCAGCGGTCTTGAAAAGTACGGGATTCACATCACCAGCGGCGGAAATGTACTGGATGCCCTGAAAGTGATGAAGCCGCTCAAAGGAATGATCGGCGCCACCTACTACTATTATGAGAATCCGAAAAATCCGATAAACGACTGGTTTGTCAAAGAGCATATGACTCGATTCAAAGAACCCCCCGATTTCTTTACCTGCGGAGGCTTTGCTGCAGCCAGCGCCATTGTTACCGGCATCACAAAAGCCGGATCCACAGATACTGAAAAGCTGATCGAGGCCATGAAAGGGATGGATTTCATGACGCCGAAAGGAAAGATGATTTTCCGGAAAGAGGATCATCAGGCCCTGCAATCCATGTTTGCATTCAAGCTTGATGTTAAACCGGATGTGGAATGGGCGATTCCGGTCCTGCTGCGCGAGTTGAGCCCTGAGGAAACAGCACCGCCGATCATGAATAAAAAGTAAAACTCATGTCCCATCCTGCAAACCCATGCTCACCGGAGAGCGACCCGGAGCATGGGTTTGCACCAGACCCGATACCGGATCCCCTGATCCGCCGGAGACAGGAAGGATGCGGGCGATTTTCGGAGAACAAGATGGCGGAAAACAGAAGAGCGCCTATTATCGAAACTCGGGGGTTGACCATCCGTTTCGGCGGGCACGTCGCGGTGGATAGCGTGAACTTCCGGATGGAATCGTTTACTCTCAAATCGATCATCGGCCCGAATGGTGCCGGAAAAACCACCTTTTTCAATATGCTGACCGGGCAGTACAAACCGACCAGCGGGAAAGTCTTTTTAAAGGGAGAAGAGATCACCGACATGACCCCTGCGGAAAGAACCCGGCTGGGGATGGGACGGTCGTTCCAGTTGACCAATATTTTCCCGTTTCTGACGGTTCTGGAAAATGTCCGGCTGGCCGTTCAATCCAGGGAGGGATTTGGATTTAATTTCTGGAAACATTACCTGCATTTTCATGACGCGGAAGATGAAGCGTTTGAGATCCTTAAGGATGTTCTCCTGGATGGGAAATGGAATGCCACTTCGTCGGCCTTGACACACGGGGAGAAACGGAAGCTGGAAATCGCCATCCTCCTCGCCCTCAAGTCGGAGATTCTCTTTCTGGATGAACCCACCGCCGGGATGAGCCAGGAGGAAGTCCCGGCGATATTGGAGATTCTTCGGATCATCAGGAATGCCCGAAACCGGACCATTCTTTTGGTGGAACACAAAATGGACATGGTCATGTCGCTGTCGGACACCATCATGGTGCTCCAGGAAGGGAAACTGATCGCCGACGGCAATCCGGATGAAATCTACCGGAACAGATCGGTTCAGGAAGCCTACCTGGGAGGAGGGACCAGCCGTGGATAAGGCGATTCTGAAAGTCGAAGGAGTCAACACGTATATCGGCCAACATCATATCCTTCAGGGAGTCTCATTCGAGGCCGCAGCGGATCATGTGACGGTTCTTCTCGGGCGAAACGGTGCCGGAAAGAGCACGACCTTGAAGACCATCATGGGCCTCCTTCCGACATCCGTAGGAAAAATATATTATCAGGGGAAAGAGATTCAGAATCGAAAGCCGTATGAGATCGCCCGGATGGGAATCGGTTTTGTTCCTGAGCATATGGGGATTTTCTCCAGCTTAACCGTCGAGGAAAACATGCAGGTTGCCATGTTAAAAGAGGACTCGGAGACCGGGAAGCGGCTCGAGATGATTCTTGAAATGTTTGAAGCATTGAAAAAATTCTGGAGAATGAAAGCCGGAAATCTGAGCGGAGGCCAGAAGCAGATGCTGGCCATCGCCCGGGCCATTGTCAACGATATCTCTCTTTTATTGATCGATGAGCCGACAAAAGGGCTGGCGCCGATTATTGTCAACGCCCTGATCGATGTCATTCATCAGATCAAGCAGCACACGGTAATCATTCTGGTGGAACAGAATTTTTATATGGCAAGCTCTGTGGGAGATGCATTTTATATCTTGGATGACGGAATCGTGGTCCACAGCGGAAAAATGGCGGAGCTGGTAGAAGACAAAGCCCTCCAGGGAAAGTATCTCGGCATTTCCAAGACAGAAGGATAATCGGAAGTAATAAGGAGCGGTTTTCATGGCCGGAGAGATATTAAAACGAAAAGGGAGGGAGATCGTCATTTTCAGTGCACTCCTGCTGGGGTTGCTTCCTCTGGCCGGAATGGATATCAAGACCTACCTGACCCTTACAATCGCCGGATTTGCCATGGGAATGATGCTCTTCCTGGTCGCTTCCGGACTCAGCCTGATCTTCGGACTCATGGATGTCATCAATTTTGCGCATGGCGTCTGCTTTGCCTGGGGAGCCTATGTCGCCTTCAGTGTCTTCCGGTATTTTAAAAAACTGGTTGAAGCCGAGTCGCTTTTTCAGAACAGTCTTGTTTTCATCATCGCCATTGTTGCTGCGATTCTGGTTGTGGGGATTGTGGGCATCATTGTGGAGAGAGTTCTGATCCGACGGGTCTACGGATCCCACCTGTTCCAGATCCTGATCACCTTCGGGGGGATGGTCGTTTTGACGGAACTGATCCGAATTTTGTGGGGACCGAACGACGAAGTGATGCCGGTGCCGGTGACGTTTCGCGGAAACTGGGATATTTTCGATATCATCGTTTTGAAATACCCCATCATCGCCATCGTCCTGGGTCTTTTCGTCTTCGGTGTGATCCAGATTGTTCTTAAGAAAACCAAGGTGGGGAAAATCGTCAGGGCAGGAGTGGAAGATCCGGTCATGGTACAGGCCATGGGGCATAATATCTATCTTCTCTTCACAGCGGTTTTTGCCGTGGGAGCCGGACTTGCAGCCGTCGGAGGGATGGCCATGGCCGTATTCAACCTGCAGGTTTATCCGGGGATGGGGGACGCTTACCTCATTTTTGCGTTTATCGTGGTCATCATCGGAGGACTGGGAAGCATCACGGGTTCCCTGGTAGGGGCTCTGATAGTGGGTCTTTCCTATAATTATGTGGCGTTCCTGCTTCCTCCGATCGCCGTAGGTGTCAATATCCTGATTATGGTTGTGATTCTTTTGATTCGACCGACAGGACTTTTTCCAGCAGGAAAGTAAAGAGAAAGAGGGTGGTGATGGGGGAATTGACGCCGGTTCAGGCGGCTCGACTTGAAGAGAGAAGAAAACGCTTCAGAAGTTTTCCGTTTTTCCTTAAAATCGCGGTTCTGATCGCCTTTCTTTTGACTCCATTCCTCTTCCCAAGTTTTAAAACAGTCGATTTTATGCTGAAAATCATGATTTTTACGGTGCTGGTCGCCAGCTTTGATATTCTGCTTGGCTATACCGGAATCCTGAGTTTCGGCCATGTCATGTTTTTCGGCATCGGGGCATACAGTGTCGCCATGCTTATCGGAAAATATGGAAGTCCGACTTATGTCAATCTGGTCATCGGGTTTATGATTGCTATGGGAATGACCAGTGCGATCGCCCTTCTGGTCTCCTTTCTATCGTTAAGAGTCCGGGCTATTTTTTTCGCCATGGTTACTCTGGCCATCGCCGAATTCGCTATCATTCTGGCAACCAAATTGAGCGGTTTTACTGGGGGTGAAGACGGGATCACGGTGAATATGCCGGGGATTTTCAAGGTATCGTTTACCGCAGGGACCCTTCTGGGGATTGAAATCACGGGAAGAATCGTCACGTATTATCTCATCTTTTTGATCTGTCTGGCTCTTTTTTTATTGATGGTCCGATTCATCCACTCCCCGCTGGGGAGGGTCATGCAGGCCATTCGGGATAATGAGCCGAGAGCCGAAGCCATCGGGTATAAGACATTTGCCTTTAAGACCTCTTCCATCTGTTTCGGATGTCTGGTAGCCACCATCCTTGGTGGATTGTATGTGATGTGGGTCGGATACGCCAACCCGGAATCGGTATTAGGGATCCCCATCATGCTTGATGTTCTTCTCATGGTGATCGTCGGCGGAATGGGGACGCTTTACGGAGGACTTGCCGGAGCGGCTTTCTTAAAATTCGCCCACACCTTTTTGCCGGACCTGCAGAAGGTGACCAAGAGCCTTTTTCCTGATGCGGTTTTTTTACATGCGATCATGGAGCGCTGGCTCCTCATTTTCGGGATCCTTTTCATTCTTGTTGTTTTTTTCTTTCCGAAAGGAATCATCGGGACTCTCCAGGAATACCTGCGTGGAACGGGATTTAAAAAGCCGGCGCGAAGCGCCAGGGAGGGATGAGGATGCTCTACGGTGACTGGATCGGCCGGTGGGGAAAAAGCGATCCTCACAAAGAAGCATTAGTTGATGCGGTTAAAGGACGGCGCTACACCTATGGGGATTTATCGGCAGAAATCAATAAAACGGCCGAATTCCTGAGATCTGATCTGGAGATCGGAAAAGGAGATCGCATCGCAGTCCTTTCGTTTAACAGGACCGAATATATCACACTCTTTTTTGCCGCAAGCCGGATAGGAGCGATCCTGGTTCCGTTAAATACCCGTCTGGCCCCAGGCGAATTTGACTATTTTATTCAAGACGCCGGTCCGTCGGCGTTATTTTTCGATGCCCCTCACCGCTCGATTGCCGGAGGAATTAAAGCCGCAGGCGGCCTGAAGCACCATATCTGTTTTGATTCCGATGATACGACTTCTCCTCCCTTTTCCGAAGCGATGAACCGTATTCCTCCTCATCCGCTCCCTGATATTCCCCTCAGTGCAGACGATCCCCAGTTGATTATCTATACCTCGGGCACTACCGGTGTACCCAAAGGGGTTGTCATGACATACGGAATGATTACATGGAACGCCGTCAATACCCATATCGGCTGGGACCTGAGATCCGAAGACAGAACCGTTCTTCATTCAGCCCTTTTTTACACAGCGGGATGGAATATATTTACATTGCCTCTTTTTCACGCCCGGGGAACAACTCTATTGATTCGAGGTTTTGACACGGATCTGATCCTTGATCTGATTGAGCGTGAAAAATTGACCCTTTTCTTCGGCGTTCCCACCATGTTTCAGATGATGCTGGAATCGCCGAAGTTCGAAAGAACCGATTTTTCATCCGTCCGGTTCATGGTTTCCGGAGGCGCAATGCTGCCGAAGAAGGTCGCAGACGCGTTTCAGGAAACCAAAGGGATCCGTATTCGGGAAGGATACGGGTTGACCGAGGTTGGGCCGAACAATTTCCTGGCCGATGGAAAGCCCGGGAGCGTGGGGCATCCCATGCTCCATGTGGATGTCAAAATCACAAATGAAACCGGAGAAGAGGTGCCGCCGGGTGCCGAGGGGGAACTGCTCCTTCGGGGAGACCACGTGTGTGCCGGATACTGGAACAAGCCCTTAGAGACCAAAGCGGTCATCAAGGACGGATGGTTCCTGACCGGGGATCTTGCCCGGATCGATTCGGACGGGCATCTTTCCATTGTCGGGCGAAAAAAGGATATGTATATCTCCGGTGGGATCAATATTTATCCGGCTGAAATCGAGAAAGCCATTGAATTGCATCCGGATGTGGCCGGAGCGGCGGTTATCGGTGTTTTTGACGAGAAATGGGGAGAAGTCGGAAAGGCAATCGTGGAACTTCATCCCGGGAAAAGAATGACTGTCGAAGAACTTCAACATTTTCTCGGCAGCAGCCTGGGCAAATTCAAAATACCGAAGTATCTGAAGACGGTGGATGCATTGCCCCGGACAGCGGCTTCCGGGAAAATTCAAAAGTTCATTCTGAAAAATGAACATGGAAAGCCGGATAATCGGTAAAAGGCAAAAGTCATGAATCATGGATTCCCTGAAGAACTGTTGAAGCGGATCTCTGAAGGCGGCTCTCTCTCTCTTCAATTGATACAAACGTTTTTTGAAGCCATGCAACAGTCATTGCAAGGCAATTCGGATCAGAAGGAAGCGGGTTATATCTACGAAAAACTGACCGGAGACTTCCTTGCTCTCTATCAGGATATCATCGGCAGATATCTGAACGCGCCTCAGCTCGGCATCCCGAACGAGCTGTTCCAGAACATCCTGAAGGCGATGGACGCCCACCACCGGTTTTCGGTATTGATCAGCGAATTTGCATTAAAATTCAGCAAGCCGTTTGTGGAATCCATGGGGACCATCCGGAAGACCGCGATGGAAAAGAATGCGGCAGGAAACCGGTTCGAAAATTTTCAAGATGCCTGCGATATTGCCGTGGGAATCCTCGAAAAGAAATACGATGCCTATCTCAAGTCCGATGAAGGGATTGCGGACGTTGCTCGCATTGTGGAAGGGCATGCCGCCTATAAATCACGGATGGATGCCGCAGGAGAAAGCTGGTGCCGCACCCTTGGCATTCCCGGTCGAACCGAAGTGAAGAACCTCTCCAGAAATATTTATGAACTGAGGAAGCAGTACCGGGAATTGAACCGTCGACTTGACTCACTTTCCGAGAGCCTGTTGACAAGCCGATTTGACGGAAACGCCGGAAACCGAGGCTCTAACAGAAAAAGAAAAATAAACCCAACGGAAAACAGAAATGCCGCATCCGGAAATCATGAAACTTCTTGAAAAAGGAATCAGGGAGTTTCCGGAAAAAATCCGGCGGGCAGCAGAGGTCCTTTCCGGTGAACTCGATTATCCGGTGGCGACCACTCCGGCAGATATCGTTTTTCAGGAAGACAACCTCAGGCTCCTGCATTATCGTCCTCTTCTGGATCAGGACAAGATCCATTCTCCTCCGATATTGATCGTTTATGCGCTCATCAATCGTTACATCATGCTCGATCTTGAGCCCGGGCGCAGTTTTATCCGGAATCTACTGAAACACGGACTCGACGTCTATCTCATCGATTGGGGGTATCCGTCCGGACCGGATCTTTATCTCTCCATGGACGATTACATCAGCTCCTATCTGGATACGGTTGTGGACCGGATCCGATCCCGGAGCGATCATAAGCGGATTAATCTGATGGGTGTATGCCAGGGAGGGACGTTTTGCGTCATTTATACCGCCCTTTATCCGGAAAAAGTCCGCAACCTCATCACCCTGGCAACCCCTACTCAATTTGACGTAAATGACGCCGCCCTTTTCATGTGGGCCAAAAAATTCAATCCCGACCGGATCATTGAGACATTCGGATGCCTCCCCGGAGATCTTGCCAATATCCTTTATCTTCTGGTTGTACCGGTGGCCACAGTGAATAAATATATCCGGTTTCTGGATCATGCGGAAGATCGGGGGTTCGTCAATACCTTTCTTCGAATGGAGAAATGGATCTTCGACAGCCCGGATATGGCGGGTCCGGTTTTCAAAGAATGGCTTGGCGATCTGCTGCAGAAAAACCTTTTGATTCAGAATGAATTCTTCCTGAACAACCGGCATGTGGATTTACACCGGATCACCTGTCCGCTTCTCAATGTTTATGGGGAGAAGGATTATCTGGCGCCGCCTTCCACAGCCAGGCCGCTTTCAACTGCGGTAGGATCGACGGATATCACAACCCTGGGAGTCGATACCGGACACCTCGGAATCTTTGTCGGAAGTACGTCGAATAAAACCATTATTCCTGAAATTGTGAAATGGATCAAAAACAGGTAACCCATCCGGTTGACTCTGCAACCGGACTGAGAATAGGAAGGCCATATGATTGAGCCGGTCATGAGACGGGTAAAAGGAGATGGGGTCGAATTGCAGCTTGCCGCCTGGGAAGGGGAAGGAAAGCCGGTTCTATCCGTTCATGGACTCACCGCCAACTGCAGATGCTGGGATGTCATTGCTTCCGCGTTGTCTCCCCGGCATCAGGTCCTTGCTGTCGACCTCCGGGGAAGGGGTTTGTCGGAAAAACCGCTCAAGGGGTATTCGGAAAAGCATCATGCTGCAGATATCCGATTTCTCATGGATGATCTGAAACTCGAGAAGGCTGTTCTCATGGGGCATTCTTTGGGCGGATACATCTCCATGCAGATTGCCGCCGAATTTCCGGATCGGGTCGAAGGACTTATTCTGATCGATTCCGGAGGAGATCTTCCCGGGGAGCATTGGGACCG
>JBFMEI010000024.1:0-13028 GCA_040753295.1 Thermodesulfobacteriota bacterium
GGATAATTCATGAGTCGCTCGATCATATAGGTGCTGCCGCCTGGAATATCTCCGAATACGATCGTGCTCATCCCGAGTCGTCTGCCGTAAATCGCTGCACTGATCCCAGCCGGTCCGGTCCCCAGAATCATGAGATCATGCCGGATGATGTTCATGATGATGAATTCCCACAGGTAAGATGTTTTTCAGAAATCCGCCGGATACTCTATTTTGCGGAATAAGGCTGGAGAATCCCCAGACTTTTCCATGTTCCGGTTTTGACCGCTTCTTCAACGCCGCTCATGGATTCAGGCGGTCCGATGAATACCACGATATTTTTATGGGAAATCCTGCTTTCCGGAATATCCACATCCTCAATGCTCCAGTCCCCCATGACATAGCTGAAGAGTTTGACACTCCCCTCCCCTTCAACAAATCCTTTGGCACGGATAATGGAAGACGGAAGAGAATCCGCCATATTCCGGATCTGGTCCAGATCCTTGCCGGACCACTGATAGGCTGCAGAAACAAGCTGATCCGGAGGCGTGATTTCAAGATCCGGGCTGTCGAGAAGGCCGTCAATAAATCGATCCAGTTCCTCGGTCGATAACACCCGACGGTCTTTTTCCGGATCAGGAGCCTCTCTGTTGTCTCTCCCTTCTTCACCCCGGGTGAGCCGAAACGGCTTCAGAGGGATTCTGGCATAAGTGGTTTCATAAAAATAAGGATCGGGATGATATTCCCGGATGATCCGTTTAATCTCTTCAATTCCTTCCGGTGATGCCATATCCATTTTATTGATGATAAAAACCGTTGAAGAGGCGATCTGTTTTTCAACCGAAGCAAAGGCCTGGTAGGCATCCAGGAAA
The DNA here is from genome assembly GCA_040753295.1 of Thermodesulfobacteriota bacterium. Lineage (GTDB taxonomy): Bacteria > Desulfobacterota > Desulfobacteria > Desulfobacterales > UBA2156 > RBG-13-49-15. Next base: position 849 of record JBFMEI010000024.1, read on the forward strand.
TGGGCCGCATCGATCATGCAGAATTGTTCGGTAAATTCAAAGCGGTTGTTGAAGATGGGAAGAGCCAGATCTTTTTTCAAATCCGACGGGTTGGCGACCCCTGTCGATTCGATGAGAAGTACATCAGGCTGAATCTTGGTATTGAGTTCGTAGAGCCCTTTAATAAAATCGGTTTTGACACAGACACAGAAGATGGATCCCTTGGAAATTTCCATCATATCAATATCGTCACCGGCCACCAGAGTCCCGTCAATTCCGATTTCACCGAACTCATTCATCAAAATGGTCAGTTTCTGATTTTTGGGAAATTCATCAATGATCCGGTTTAAAAACGTCGTTTTCCCGCTCCCCAAAAAGCCTGTGATCAGGTAAACGCGTGTTTTATCTCCCATGGATTACAGATTTTCCTTTATCTTTGCGTCGATTTCTTCAACAGAGAGGACTTTGCCTACGGATACGGTTTTCCCGTTGATAACCAGTCCGGGAGTCATGAAGACTCCCATTTTGGAAAAATAATGGATATCGCCGATCTTTTCGATTTCGATGGTTTCTGGGCCTTTAAATCTGGAAATGGCAGTTTTGACGTTATCATAAAGCTGATTGCACCGATTGCATCCAGGCCCCAGCACTTCGATTTTCATGGTCAACCCTCCACGACTCGGATAAGTTGTATGCGGTTCGGTTATCTCCGGAAAGACGAAGCAGATTCAGGCAAAACCGGCAGACTCCAAGAGATCCATTGGAAGAACTTGCCTTTGACCAAATATCCGACTTTGACTGAAATTGATTTCGGGGCCCCTTGCAGGGCCCCGATCATTCGATCCTGATGAAGAACTGTTTTATGAGTCGACCCGGGTATTCATTCCGGAGCCCGCTTTGGCAAGGTTCTCCTGAATCTTGTCGAATTCAAATCCTTTGTTTCGCAAGGATATGATCCGCTCTTTCATCTTCTGGGACGGCGCCCGCTTGGCCATTTCATCGATCAGTTCCTCATACTGAGGAATGATGCTCTCGAATACCAGGTCCCGTTCGATGCAGATGGTAGGAAGAACCCGGCCTTTCAACTCCAGGAACTTTCCGATTCCTGCCTTGTTTTTGATCGACCACTCTTTATAAACGATCATCTCCTGCACGTCCTTGGGAAGCGCGGCGATGGATTCCATCATATACCCGCAGGCAGCGCACTGGACGCTATCCAAGGTCAGTACATCAATATTAATCACTTCTGCCATGGATGTATCCTCCTTTCGAGTTCGATTTACCAAGACTCCGGATACTTGGCATAATATTGTTCATACCAGGCCTTGGCTTCATACGCTTGATCCATGTGTTCCACCGGAACATCATAGGGCATATCTCAGCCAGGTGCGAATGTAAAACCGATGTTCCCTCCTGCGGCAAGGCTCACGATGGCATCCTCTCTCGGGGAAAGAAGTCCGAGGCTCAATGCCAGGGTCAGCTTCAGGTTCCCGCCGAACCCGACATTGTATTTACGGGCCATGTCCCGAACAAAGATCATGTTGAGCTGTTCATCAATGGCAAATCCGTGGGTGCCGATTTCGCAGACATCCTTCATGACTTTGGTGCAGTCTCCGCAGATAAAGAAAGAGGATGTCTTTCCCTTGCCGTGAATGACTTTAATCGCGGACTGGGAGTTGGGAGTTACGAATTCTTTAAATGTTGCGGATTTGATCTGGGACGCCACCGGATCCACAATGGCGATGATATCGCATCCCATGTCCGCATAGAACCCGGCTGCAACCGCTCCGACTTCTCCGGCAAATTTAAGGACTTCATGGGCAAACTTCGGATTCTTGTAGACATCCGTGAAGATCCGCACTCCGGCCAGGTGGGAGGCCAGGGTCAGAGGACCGCAGAAAAGGCCCATCAAGCAGCAGTCCATCTCGTCCAGTTGAGGTTTGGCGATCTTTGCCGCTTCAAACAATATCGGCCATCGTCCGGAATTTTTATTCGGCAGTTTGAGCCCTGCCTGCTCCGGGGTCTTGTTTGAGCAGGGATGGTTGGTGACCGATGGGACATTGTCACCCCACCACTTCAAATCGCATCCTACGGAATTCGCCTCTACTGAGAGATCAAATACCAGAGGGATCCCGTCTGCATGATACCGTTTGGCTGCATTGACGACACCTTTTGCCAGAAGCTTGGGATCTTTGAGCATTTTATCTGCGGGTTCATTAATGAGAAAGGCACAATGAACCCCTGCATAGGGAACCCAGGGGGCATTTTCAGTCCTTTTCCCCCGGTATGCATCGATCAGTTTTTGCTTGGCCATATCTCTCTCCTTTCTTGTTAAGTGCAGGTCATGTTGTTGCACAGATCAGCGTGAGAATTACTTTCCACCACCTCCTTTCATCTCTTTGCGGTAAGACATTCACACATCGGCAGTAACTCATTGGGTTGATTGGTACTCTGACTGAAGGGTATTCAATTAACTCACTTCCGGCTCTTATTGTCAAGATGATTTCCCCTTCGGATGAAACGGATTTCTTCCAAAACCGGTTTATTCCAGAAGAATAATTCCGTAGTAGTTAACCGTTTCGGTAGTCTTGGTGGCGACTGCCGAAGGTGTTCCTAAATTTTTAAGCGTTGCAATCACATCAATTGAAAAGGATTCCACGGAAGGCCTTTTTTCCTGGGGGAACCGGCAATCCGCCGGATACGCGCACTCTTTGCAAAGGGCGCAGCATTCTCCCACCAGACTGAAGGATTTGTAATAGCCTTCCAGGAAAAGCATCCGTTCCAGAATAATCGTCCCTTTCCAGCACCGGACCTGATTCATCCGCTTGCGACCGTTGTTTAAATAAAAGTCGGTGCAGCTCTTGCTCCCCACCAGCAGAAGCGCTGTGCAGTATTCGGAAAGAATCGCCTTGACTTTATCCGGATTGGGCGTGGCGGGCGGGCAGCACCAGTTGGTGTTATAATGCGTACAGCCGTATCGGCATTTGAGGTGCACCCACTCGGCGACCACGATCTTTCCGATTTCAAACGGAAAGATTGCGGTAAGCCCGTACGCTTCTCCCTTCCGGAGCAGACTCTGGGTCAGTTCCTGTGAAATTCCCGCTCTTGTTTTAAAAGGAATAACCGTCTTACCCATTCTATTTCTTTCTCGAACACGGCTCGAATCGAATCCGGACTTCTTTGGGCAATGCCATTCCCATGGCGGCTTCAGCCGCTTTCAGGACAGCCGCAGGAATGATGCAGGAGGTGTGACATCCTGCCCGTTCAGCTTCCACATAGATCGGATTCCGGGTTAAGGGCATAAAGAGTTCCTTCAGGGTTAACTCCCCCAGTGCCATCGCCAGTTTCTGAATCTGTTTGCATTCGGATCCTCGGATCGTTATTGTTACTTTTCTCCGGTCCGTTTTTTTAACTTCAACGCGGCAGTTGAATCCACAGATCCCGGGATCTGCATCTACACACACCTGCACAACTTCCTCAATTGCCGGGGAACTCTTTCCTGAAGGCTCTTTCATCCGTTTCATTTAATCCATTCGGCATGAATAAAAAATATGCTGTTGCGGGAAGAGACCCGCAACAGCAATCGGCTACTGATTCAGGATCTTTTCCGGAACCACTCCTTCAAGATGCGGGAATTTATCTTTCATGTGGGGGATCTGCATGGCTTCCATAAACTGCTGCTGGAAGTCTGTTTCCACCGTCAGTTCGATATATTCCACGTTCCGGGAAACCCAGTTGGCTTCCGCGCGTTTTCTGCGGTTCAGCAAGGCGGCACGACATCCGTCGCCGGCGGCATTTCCGACGCTTTCAATCATTTCAATGGTGCAGTCCGGGAAAAGCCCCATAATCAATGCCTTTGTACGGTCCACATGGGTCCCAAACGCTCCGGCGATTTTGATCTTATCCATCTTTTCCAAGCCCATACGCCGCATCATCAGCTTGCATCCCGCGTAGAGCGCTCCCTTTGCAAGCTGAATCTGGCGGACATCCTTCTGGGTGACCGCGATGTCCTTGTCGATGCTCGATTCCTCTGCCCAGGCAAGAACAAATTCCGGCTGCTTGGTATCCGGATTGATGCGGAACCGGCGGTGTCCTTCAAGTTCTTTTCTGTTGAAGACTCCGCTTTTGGTGATGATCCCCGCCCGGTAGAGCTCGGCCAGAAGATCGAGAATACCGGAACCGCAGATCCCTTTGGCTTTCATATCCTTGGGTTCCGAATATTTCCGCCATGCATCCCGACCGATGACCTTGTAATCCACATCTCTCGTTTTGGGGTCAATGGCAATCCGTTCAATGGCTCCGGGCGCGGCCCTCATCCCAAATGCGATCTGGGCGCCTTCCAGGGCCGGGCCGGTGGCGCACGATGAGGAGATGAGCTTGTGCTTGTTCCCAAGGACGAGTTCTCCATTGGTTCCGATATCAATGATCAGAGAGACCTCTTCCTTTTTGTAAGGTTCTTCGGCGATAAGCACGCCCACATTGTCCGCACCGACAAATCCGGCTTCATTGGGAAGCACGAAAACATACGCGGATGAGTTGATCTGGATTCCCAGATCCCGTGCCTTGACGTCGAGGCTGTGATGGATCACCGGAGGAAAGGGGGCCAGTCCCACAAACTCAGGGTTGAGCTGCAGGAAAATATGATGCATGGCCGTGTTCCCGCCGATCGTCAAGTCTTCTATATCCTGCCGGGTGAGGCGAAGATAGGTTTTTCCTTTTTCAGGGACTTCCACATATTGGTCCGGACCTTCTTCCCCTTTTTTCTTTTTCAATTTTTTCTTGGGTGGATAGGTGTTACGGATGGCCTGATCGACCAGTGAATTAAGCCCTTCAATGATGTCGTCGCTCATCCGCTTGAGACCGTTTTCCGTCGTCATGTGATAGGTGATGCGCGCCATGACATCCTCGCCGTACTTGCACTGAGGATTCATCATGGAAACCGTGTCAATAACCTGCATGGTGGTCAGGTCGCAGAAATACGCAGCGACCGTGGTGGTGCCGATGTCGATGGCCAACCCGTATGAGCGTTCCGCCTTTCCCGGCCTGAAACGGATGACTTCCCTGTCGTTCCAGACACTGACGGTAACGCTCCATTTTCCGTCCCGAAGCGCCGTGGGAAGCTCTCTTAGGGCATGAATATCCACATTCAGATCCGAAAGTCCGTATTCCCTCTCCAGCCCTCTGCATACCCGTTCGAAATCCGCCATGGGCTCTTCGAAGGTGGGCGGATCGACTTCGACATAATAGGTCTTGACTGCCGGATTATGCTCGATATGGATATCCCTCGCCGCTTTGCTTACCACCTGTTTTCCGGCACGCGATTCTTCCGGCACAAAGACCAGTAGGTCCCCGTTGATCTGGCTCACACAGGCCAGGCGATACCCCAGTTCCTTCTCCTTGGGGCTGATGAATTTATCCTCTTCCTCCTGCCATGGACTCACATGGCTTCTTTTCGATTCAATTCCGTACTTCTCAAACCGGCCTTCCTCGATGCGGACTTTACATTTTCCGCAAACCTTCTTTTCTCCGCACAGCGCCTCGATGTCCACTCCGAGAAGCCGGGATGCTTCAATGATGTTGACCCCTTTCGGGACTTCACCTCTTCGTCCCGAGGGCTGAAAAATGACCATTACCTTATTTTCATCCATTCGGAATAACCCTCCTTTATCGCTTCAATTCCGCTCTCCTACTTTCGCTTTTCGTATTCTCTCAATCTGCCGATCATCTTTATCCCTTCCTGGACGGCATTTCCGGCCGATTCGGCATATCCGTCGGCTCCGAAGAGTTTGGCCACATCCTGAGTCACCGGCGCCCCGCCCAGCATGATCGCGACATTGGGGTTTTTGTCCTTGATCATTTTGATGACTTTTTTCATTCCGAGCATTGTGGTGGTCATCATGGCCGACATGGCCACAACCTCTGCATCGGTCCGGAGCTGTTCTTCAACGAATTTCTCCAGAGGAACATCCCGGCCGAGATCATAAACCTGCCATCCGGCGACATCGAACATCATTTTCACCAGGTTCTTCCCGATGTCATGAACATCCCCCTGGATACTCCCGATAACCACCTGAGCCACTGCTCCACCATCCTGTTTTGGGACATGGGGACGCAGAATCGCCAGTCCGGCGTAAAGCGCATCGGCACACATGAGTACTTCCGGGACAAAATATTCATGCCGCTCATACAGATCTCCCACAACTTCCATTCCTGCAGCCAACCCGTCCATGATCATCTCAAGTGCCGGATATCCTTCGTCCACGGAGCTCTGGGAGGCTTCCTTTACCTGATCTTCCTTGTAGTTGATAACACCGTCTTTCAATAATTCCAGCAATTCCTGTTTGCTAGCCATAATCCTCTTCTCCTTTCAATAACCGGTTATATGACGATACAATCTTTCCGATAATGCGCGGTTAAAGCCGTCCCACAGCCGGTGTGGGTCCCGGCTTGTATGTCCTGGCGGTTTTTTCCATGGCCTTAAAATTCTCGGGCTTGATGGCCGGCCACAAGTCGCATCCGGGCCATACCGCATCCACCAAGCTGTCGACGTTCTTCTTGATCCCTTCCACCGCTTGCTCGACAGTCGTTTCTTCGGCGCAGGGAAGCTTGAAAACATCATAATTCCCCAAGATGATCGCATCATTCCCCAGTTTCTTCCGGCTCTCGATCAGGTTGTTTTTAATATCAAAACTGACTGCCTGAGCTCCGGAATCCTTGACCACCTGCCACATCATTTCCACCAGAGGATCTGTGGAACCGCAGATATGCAAAACCTTGGGCGCCCTCCATGCTTTCAGAATCCGTGTCAGTCTCGGCTGGATCAGCTCTCTGAAGGTTTTCGGCGATAGGAGATCCGCCGCCACACCCGGTTCGCGGAGCGTTATGAAATCCGCTCCGGCATCAATCAGGGCTTTTCCGATATTGATGATCATATCCGAAAACTTGTCCAGGATATTTTCAACCCGCTTTCGATCCTTGAATACCGCCTTCAGAACCTTATCGAGCTCAATGGTCTGACCGCACTGGGTAAACGGTCCCAGTTGCCAGGCGCCAAGGGCGAGTTCAGGAGCTTCCTTTTTAGCGATTTTTATGGCTTTGGGAATCAGGTTCATGGGATATTTTTCCATGATATGATCGATATCGTGCTGCGTGATCTCCACCTGATCCAATTCCTGCCAATTCTTGCGGGGAATCGTGGGATATAGAATATCTTCAGAATCTTCATACAGGCTGATCTGATTCCCCAATGCTTCAGATTCCCAGCACATGTCATAGGGGATCACCACGGAATCAAGGTTGAACATTCTCGCAGATTCAATTCCCGAATGGGCAAGCCGTTCCGCATTTCTATGCACCGACGGGAATTTATACCCCAGCTTATTGATGGCAGGATAGAGGACCATCCCCATACCCGTAAAAAACGGCATTTTATCCACCGGTTGCCGATTGAAAAACCGCTTGACTCTTTCAATGGGAGTAAGCTCAGCCATGATTAAAACTCCTTTCTTTGGTTATGGATTAATGGTTTCAACACGTAAGCCAGAGGCCGTTGATTCAATCCAATTCTCCCTGTTTTCAGGTGATTTCAAAACTCCAGCACTGACTCGCTTTTATATATGGATAAAGTCCGGCTTGAAAATCGTCTAAAAGACGATTTTTCAGGTGATATCAGATGATTTTAACCTTTAAGTGGTCGAGATCTAGGGTTCCAAAAGAGGCAATATTCAGTTTTTGATCCGGTTGATTTTTAATTTGTGAAAAAATATGCTCTTTCCCTTGAGGCGTGATCTGAAGCTTTTGGGATTCTGTCCGGCATGCCCATCTGTTCTCCACGAGAACCGCCGCTACCTCCTTGATACTTCTTGAGAGGGTATACCGATATCCGAAATCTCCATGAGTTTTCCTCAAGTTTTCCGGAATTTCAGAGACTCTTTCATTCTTTGAAAGAAGTCCCAGGAGCTCGTCTTCAGACAAGCCGTCCCCGGTTTCCTTCTGACACAGAATCGCCAAAAGCCAGAGGACTTTGATCGGATGATGCTTTTTAACCTCAATGGACCGGCTTCTGATCTGTCTTAAAATCGATTTCAATTTCTCTGCATCCACCTCGTCTCCGGGGTATGTTTTCACATAAAACGACGTTTCCAGGTTGAGAAGGGCATAGGTTTTTCGCTTGATCGCTTCCACATCCGGATCATAATTGACATAGTCATAGGCGATTCCATAGGCCTCATACCCTGACCGGGAATCGGTTTTTAAAAGCGGGGATGGAATTCTTTTCAGGTTATTCCGGGCTTCAAGAAGCCGGTGGATGTCTGATCCGACAAGGGGGAATGTATACAGATGCACATGGGCTGTGGAATGTCCGTTTTTAATGCAATTCAAAACCGTGGTCAAAGTGGTACCCAGATCATCTACAGTCGATTCCGGAGAGAACAACTGAACACTGATGCCTGGAATGATTCGCCCTCCGGACAGAGACTCGATGGATCGATTCAGATCCGATACCGTGCACCCTCTTCTGAATCTCTTTGAAAGATCCTCAGTAACGGCATCGGCGCCGATGAACGCTGCTTTGATATTGGCTCCCCGAATTTCATCTATCAAGGAAGGGGGCAATCCTTTTGGTCTTAAAAAACAGGAGTAGATCAGATCTCTGCCGGTCTTTTCCCGGATCTTTTTCAGCTTCCGGCAGATGGACGCCGTCCATGCTTCATCCATGTTAAACGTATCATCCCAGATATCCACATGGGTTATATCCGGATTTTTCCGGAGAAATTCCAGATATTCTTCTTCGAATGAATCGGTTTCAACCGCAGCGTGAAAATGTTCGCCGAACTGGCCGGCAATGGCGCAGAACAAGCATCCACCGCGGGACTTTTTAGACCAGATACAGGCCCTTTGAAAAGTGATCGCCCCTGAATGCTCCCCATACTTCACACATAAAAAGATATCTTTTTCCGGCAACCGGATCGCCCGTGAGCAGGTGGATACGAGCGCCCGTCGCCCGGGAATCCAGAAGGCCAGGTTTGGAATATCCAATAACCTCTGGAAAAACGACCGGGTCCAGGGAGAAGTCATGGTATGCTGATCGAGCATGGGTAAAAGATCGTAAAGTGCGGATTCCGCCGTGCCCCGGACGATAAAATCAGGGGCAACATCCACCACGTGATTCACAAAGGGAGTAAACCGGTAAGTCATCAGAGTCTTATAGTTGTTAGACGCCTCATTTCCTCCCAGAAGAATAGGAGCGGAATTGACTGCCCGCAAGCAGCGGATAAGTTTGGGAAGCATGAACAGGTTGACCGTATAGGGAGCAGATACAAGAATCGCATCCGCTTCTGAAAATCCGGCTTTGACAAAAAAATCGGCCAGAAAATCATGCCCCACCAGGTTAAATTCCTCAATGGGGAAAAAGATAGAATCCGCACCGATCCTCTCTCCGCAGATGGGTTCATACCCTAAATTGAGGATGATCTTTTTTAACGCTGAATAGGCAAGGCTGTTCCGGCGGGTAAGTGAAATGACACCGATCTTTTTCACCGTCTCAAGCCCGCCCTCTTTTTTAGAGATCCGGATCCACCAATCCCAGTTGAATTCCAAAATGGACCAGTTTGACCGAACTGTTGGCTTCCAGTTTTTCCATGATGGCGATCCGGTGGGATTTTATGGTACTGATGCTGACGCAGAGCAGCTCTGATATCCGGCGGGTCGAGTGTCCTTCGGCGATCAATTGAAAAACTTCTCTTTCCCGGTTGGAGAGCTGCTGATACCGTTCTGCCAGAGATGAACTTTTTTTGGGAAGCCGGTATGCATCCACAAGGACCTTGGAAATGGAGGGACTCAGATAGGTTTCGTCCTTCATGGCGGCCTGGATGGCACTGATGATATCGCTGCCTGATGAATCTTTCAGAAGATACCCCGATACTCCGGCTTCAAAAAGCTCATGAATATAATGTTCGTGGGAATACATCGACAAAATGATGATTTTGGTTTTCGGGAGCTTTTTCCGGATTCGTTTAGCCGCCTCGATCCCGTTCATCTGGGGCATGGCGATATCCATGATCACCACATCCGGTTTCAGCTCCAGGGCTTTGTCGACAGCAATCCGGCCGTTGTACGCCTGGCCCACCACTTCGAGGTCTTTCTGGTCGTTGAGCAGCCGCGCCAGACCCTGCCGGACGATGGTATGATCGTCGGCGATCATGACCCGTATCGGTTTAGGCATGACCGACAGTCTCCTTGAGAGGGATTTCAATTCGAAGCCGGGTCCCTTTCTCGCTTTTGCTTCTCAACTGAAAGGTTCCTCCGATCAGATATGTCCGCTCGCGCATTCCGATCAATCCCAGGCTCTGCTTATCCTTTCCTACGATATGGGTATCAAATCCCACGCCGTCGTCTTCGGCCAGGAAGATGATATTCGGAAAGCTTCGAATAATCGACAGCCGGAAATGGTTTGCCCCGGAATGCTTCAGCGTATTTGTGAGCGCCTCCTGGCTGAACCGGTATAAAACGGTCTCCGTCTCCGCATCCAACCGGTGGTCAAACCCCACCATTCCGAATTCGATATCCAGATTTGCACGGCTTTTGATCTCCCTGAAATAGAGATTAAGCGCCGGCTCAAGACCCAGATCGCTCAAGAGGGTCGGGTGAAGATGGTAGGAGAGTCTCCGGATTTCCATGGACGTCCGCTTCACCATTTGAGCGATTTCATGGATTTCTTTGGACAGGAGGGTATCTACTGAAGAGACGTTTTCTTCCAGACGTTCCAGGGCCAGCTTGATTGCCGTAAGGGACTGCCCGGATTCATCATGAAGCTCCCGGGCGATCCGGCGCCGTTCTTCCTCCTGAGTTTTAAATAGTTTTTCAGTCAACCTTCTCAGCTCCTGCCGGTGGCTTCGAATGGTATCCATCAACTGGGTGTTTTCAATGGCTCCGCCCAGAAAATTTCCCAAAGATCCAAGGAGCCCCAGCTCCTGCCGGTTGAACCGGCGATTTCCCGGTTTATCAAGGCCGATGAATCCGACTCCGCTTCCTTTGAAATTGATGAGAAAACAGGAGAGCCAGGGGCTTAATTCTCCCTTTTTCATTCTGTAGCGAACCTTGAAAATCGGAAAAAAAGGCTCGGGGTTCAAATCCATCTTTCCTTCGAGGAGATGCTCTTCCAATACCGGGTCTTTAAAAATGAGAGTCGCTTCTTCACCGGTGTCAGGTACTGAAAGGCCGTGCCGGATCCGGACCCGCGCCTTTTTCTCCTGGCGGTCGATGAGCGCGACGATCCCCCGTTCCAGATTTAATACCGAAAGGATGCTTTTAAGGGTTTTCAACAGAATCTGGGGAAGGGGAATATTGTGATTCAACGCCATGGCGATACTGTTCAAAATGGAAAGCTCCCGGTTCCGCTGCCTGAGATCTTCTTCAATATTTTTTCGGTGCGTGATGTCCTTGATGATCCCTTCGAACTGGATCTCTCCGGTCTCCGGATTCTGGTATTTCCGGCTGGAGATCAGGACATGAATGGGAGACCCGTCTTTTTTCTTGAAATCGACTTCGTAATCCCTGACAAATCCGTTGTCGATCATCAATCTGAGAAACCGGTCCCTGTCCTTCGGGTTCCGGTACAGATTCTGAACCGATCCGATGTCGATAAGTTCTTCCTTGGATCGATACCCGAGAATATCGACTCCGGCCGGATTCACATCCAGGATACTCCCGGTCATGTTCGTTACGTAAACCATGTCGTGACTTCCTTCGAAAATACGCCGGTATTTTCTTTCGCGATGCGAGACTTCCTCCTGAAGCCTTCGGAGCTCCTTTGTGTCTTTGAATATCTCAAGTCCGCCGGCGATCCTCCCGGAAGCGTCCCGGAACACCGATGTCGAGCAGATGATAGGGATTTTCTGACCCGTAATATCGGTGATTTCATACTCCCGGTTGTGCACATCCTTCCCTTCTGCGACAGCCCGCTTGAGGGCGCAATCCGATTCACAGATGGAATTCTTAAAGACATCTTTGCAATACATTCCCACGGCATCAAAGGCGGAAAAACCGGTGATCCGCTCAGCGGCAGGATTGAAATAGGTGATCCTCCACTCATGGTCTGTGGTGAAAAGTCCATCCGGAATCCGGTTTAAGATTTCAACGAAACTCTCCTCTTTTTGATAGAGGTGCTCGAGTGCTTTGATGTTGTATTTATGGATTTGA
>JBFMEI010000025.1:0-12949 GCA_040753295.1 Thermodesulfobacteriota bacterium
CCTCAGATTCAAATCGAACGGCAACCGATCCGCACACCGGACAATGATCCGGCATGGTAAAAATCCGCTCCTGTCCGGTTCTCCCGGTTTCGATCACCTTGACAATCTCCGGAATCACATCCCCGGCCCGTTGAACCAGGACCATATCTCCGGTTCGAATATCCTTTTTCAGGATCTCATCCTCATTATGCAATGTCGCTCGGCTGACGGTTGCACCTCCGATGTTGACCGGCTCAAGGTGCGCCACCGGCGTGAGGGCACCGGTGCGCCCCACTTGAACATCGATGTTAAGGATGCGGGTGGTCGCCTGAATCGCCTCGAATTTATACGCAATGGCCCAGCGGGGGCTTTTCGATTTTTCACCGAGTCTTTTCTGGAGTTCAAGGCTGTCGACTTTAACCACCATGCCGTCGATCTCATAGGGAAGATCATGACGGATCTCTCTCAGCTCCTGATAAAATTGAAGAACTTCATGAATTAAAATTTGCGGCCGGATATTGGAATTGATTCTGAACCCGAACCGTTTGAGCCTCTGGAGGGATTCCCAATGCGATCCGAACGTCAATTCCGTCGACATTCCAAGCCCGTAACAATAGATATCCAGAGGTCTTTCCGCAGTGATGCGGGAGTCAAGCTGGCGGATGGATCCGGCAGCAGCATTTCTCGGATTGGCGAACAAAGGAAGTCCTTTTGCCGATCGATCTTCGTTGAGTCTTTTAAACCTGGCCTTCTCAATGCAGACTTCTCCCCGTACTTCGAGATACGAAGGAAGATCGGATCCCGGAGGAGCGGTCAGGATAAGCGGGACCGACCGGATCGTTTTAACGTTTGCAGTCACCAGTTCTCCCCGGATTCCGTCTCCACGGGTGGATGCAACCGTAAGTCTGCCGTTTTCATAAATCAACTCCACCGCAATCCCATCGAGCTTCGGTTCGGCCGTATAGGAAATCGGATCGGACGAGGAAAGAAAACGCCGGACACGCGCATCAAATTCCATGATATCGGATTCATTGAAAGCATTGTCCAGGCTCAGCATGGGAAAGGTATGAACCACGGTTTCAAATTTTTCCAGAGGAGGAGCTCCGACCCGCCGGGTTGGAGAGTCCGGATCCTGAAGTTCAGGGTAAGTCTCCTCAAGTCCGATCAGCTCGGCCATGAGCCGGTCATATTCGGCATCGGAAATTTCAGGGTCATCCAGGAGATGGTAGCGATAGTTGTGGTGCTGCAGGGTCTCCCTTAACTCCTGGACCCTCAGACGGACCGCTGAATTTAAAGAATTCGACATAGGTGCGAAATCACCTCGCAGATACGGTTGCGTGAGGACTTAAACCGGTCGTCCTTAAATCCCGGAATCCACCGCAGGGACGAAATTTCATCCGAAACGACCAGAAGCCCGGAGACATCAAGGCCGTAAAAAGAGCCGGCAGTGAAAAGAGCGCTCAATTCCATTTCAACCGCCAGAACGCCGTTTTTCTGATGGCGAATCACTTTTTCAGAGGTCTCCCTGAATATGGCATCCGTTGTCCAGATCATCCCTTCATGAAAGGCAAGACCGTTCCTGGTTAAAGACTCTTTCAATCTGCGATTCATGGACCCTGAAGGCCGGGCTGAAGGAATAATGGAGCGGGTCTCTTCACCGGAAATATGTTTTATGTAATGGGTCGAGGTTCCTTCATCGATGATCGCACCTGAAGGAAGGATGATGTCGCCGATGGCGAGTTCCGGCGACACTGCGCCGCACCAGCCGTAAAAAAGGATTCTCCTGACCCCCATGGCCGCAAGCGACTCCAGAATCATGACCGCATAGGGAGCCCCCACCATGGGTCCGACCAGGAATACCCCCTTCCCCATGTCGGTTCTCCCGAAAAGCCGACTCATGAAAAGAGGAAAGGGGGGTTTCCGGTCCATTCCCAATAGTGGGCAAAGAGTTGAGAGATCACCCTCGGTTGCGGTCATTACCGCAACCGGGCCTCCTTTCGGAGCCCGTTTCGACACCACTGGTCTGACAACGGGATCATCTTCATTCTGCCGATTCATTCCCGTATGAGGCTACTGGGGGGTTATCAACTTCAAGAGCTCTTCTTTCACCTCATCGATGATGTCGTAAAACCAGATAAGATCGTCCAATGAGAGACGACCGGCTTTACTTTGGGATATTTTGCCGTCTTTTCGGGCAAAGACCCTGGGTCCGATCTGAACCTTTGGAGTCGAGTCCGCGTACTGATTGATGGAGACCACCAGGCCTGTCTGCGGGCTCTCCCACTTTTTCAGAATTTTATCTTTTTCCGGTTCAAACGCCATCTTCTCCTCCTTTTTAATTATCAGTTATATTTAAATATCGGTCATCCGGACATGCTGCGATTGCAACGCTTCATACCTGAAAGATTCAGGTCATAAATCAAAAAGAACTGAGCCTGTTATAGGTTTGCTGCAAGACCTAATGCATTTCGATTGACGGTAATTCCGAACTCACTCAATTTGAAATCATGACGGTCTGTTTCAAATGGAAGATAGACCAAAAGAGCTGCTTTTGGAAGAACCGAAATTTTTGATAGATTCTCTAAAAATTCCCGCCTGGGTTTGACCCAGGTGGTCAGGTTGAGTTTCAGGCTTTCGATAGCCTCTGAAACAGCCAATGTCACCGAAGATACGATCTCCCCGGGTCTGAAATCCGCCAAATCCCTGCCGGGCTGAGAAAGGGTGAGCTGGGAGCAGAGACGTAAAAAGAGATCTGGCCGGATTTTAAATGCCGGACACCAGAAAAAAAACGGAATCTGATCATCGTTTTTTTTAACGACTTTGGGCAGATTGGCGATCCGCACCAGGTCTGCATACGAGTCGAGTTCAATCCCCCGGATATCCGCACGGATCCGCCAGAATGGAAGATAAATCTCGTTTTTGTTTTCTCCCGGCAGATAAGCGGCTTTCAGCTTTGTAAACTCATTTTTAACCGGCATCCAGAATGTTTCGCAGTTTTTACAGATCAGGACCAGGGAATCCCTTGCTCCGCTCATGTCCCATCCGCAATCCGGGCACAGGGTTGCAATGAACCGGATCCCGGATTCCGGACTCCCTCCGGGAAAATCCCTGGGATTGAAGTCTTCAGGAATCCGCGATGCAAAGGGCTTGTTCAGCACAGCATCAAACAGGCGCCTGTTTTTAATATAAAACGGGGAATAGATCAGACTGAGTGATTCACCGATATGGGTCTGATGAAAAACCGGCTTGGGAAGAGGAATGCCGATAAAATCAGTCGCGGTTTTGCGCACGGTCTCAATACTTTTTTGCGGTCGAATAAAAAAACCATCGGCTTCAGGAACCGCAAATCTGAGTTTAAGAGCCTGACTGCGGAATCCAAGAGATGGCGGAATAAATGAGATCGCCGTGGCTTGATGACTCATATCCACCACATTTTCCCGGATACCGTCTTCAACTTGCGAAAAAAGCATCCCTTTGAATCGCCAATAGGGGAAGAAAAAAAGGTCGTTGGTTTCATGGGTCTGAAAAGGGAGTACATATCTAAAATAGTCCTGTACGCTCAGGTATGAAGTAACCCTGCAAAAGGGACAGGCGAACAGGCGGTCCGTTTCCTCAAGGGTTATCGGAGCCCCGCATTGAGGACATTGATGCTCTATTCGGATTTTAAAGTTTTTCACCGCACTGATTGCAAAATACGGATTCCGGCAAATTTTCCGCCTTGCAATTCAAACATGCTCTGGACGCCGGTCTTTGATCAACCGAATGCCCGCATCGGGGGCAGAATTTTGTATTCGGAGTCAGATTTTTGCCGCAATTGAGGCACTGTTCAAAAATAATCTGCTGATGCCCGCAGAAGGGACAAAACCGGGCATTCAACGGGACAGTGTTCCCACATTCCCGGCATTGAGCGTCTTTTTCAGAGGTACCTTTCGCAGCCTGGGCTCCGGCAAAATATTGGGCAAACATGGCCGGCATCATCAATCCGACCCCCATTCCCATCCCTGAACCCGCCGAACCTTCTGCTTCAGCGGCTTTCTCCAGAGCCATGGCCGCTTTCAGTTGCATCAGTTTATTCATATCCTGGAATAGGCCCATACGGCTTCGGTCGTCGATGGCAGCCTGAACCTCCGGGGGAGGAGTGATGGCATTGATGTAAAGGTGATCAAGCCCCAGGCCGAAATGGGAAAAATCCTCATGAAGCCGTTTTGAAAGATCTTCAGAAAGCTGATTGTATCTGGAAGGAAGATTCAGAATGGAGTCGATATCTTCTCCCATCAGATCATTGAACCGCGAAACAATCACCCGGTTCAAATATTCTTCAATTTCTTCCGTCGTATACATCCCCTGGGTCCCGATCAGGCGGTTGATCAGAAGAATGGGTTGAACCACCTGGATATTGAAAATCCCGAATGCTCTGAGCCGGATCAGTCCCAGCTCCTTATCCTTGAATGCGACCGGATCTCGGGTTCCCCATTTCAGGTTGTTGAAGACCTTCATGTTGACGAAGTAGACTTCAGCCCTTAATGGACTTGTCATTCCCCACGGCAGGGCAGCAATTTTGGTTAAAATAGGGATATTTGCGGTTCTCAAGGTATGACGGCCCGGGCCGAAGGCTTCAATGGCCTTCCCTTTGTAAAAAAAGACGGCGGTCTGGCTTTCCCGAACCGTGAGCTGGGCTCCGAATTTGATTTCTCCTGAACCGTTCTCAGGAATTCGATGAACCATCTCCCGGCCGGTTTCATCAAACCACTCCAAGACCTCAAGAAAAACGATATTATCGGTCCCCATAAGCTCTCCTTGTCTGTTGAAGAACGGCAGATAACCGGCGTTATCTGGATAATCCATATATCTCAAAAACCGCGGATCTCAACAACTGCTCAAATTGAATTCAGTTTTTTTCTGAGTCCATCAACGGTCTTTTGATAATCAGGGGTTCCGAAAATCGCCGATCCGGCCACGAATATGTCTGCTCCGGCTTCGGATATGGCGGCAATATTCTCCTCTTTGACTCCTCCGTCGACTTCAATACGGGTGGAAAGGCCTTTTTCTGATATGAGCCTCCGAAGAAGGCGGATCCGCTCCAGGCTGCTGGGGATAAATTTCTGTCCGCCGAATCCCGGATTGACACTCATGATCAGAACGAATTCGACCTCTTCAAGGATCCATTCCACGGCGCTGACAGGTGTTGCGGGATTAAGCACAACCCCGGCGCCGGCGCCGGATTCCCGTATGAGATGAATGGTTCGGTTCAAATGGGTGCAGGCTTCGACCTGGACGGATATAAATTGAGCTCCGGATTTTGCAAAATCAGGAATGTATCGATCCGGATTTTCAATCATAAGATGAACATCAATGGGAAGGGACGTGTGAGGCCTGATGGCATCGATGATCATCGGCCCGATGGTAATATTGGGAACAAAATGTCCATCCATCACATCTGCATGAATCCAGTCCGCTCCCGCTTTTTCCACAGTGCGGATCTCTTCTCCCAATCTTGAAAAATCGGCAGAAAGGATGGAAGGGGCGATCAGTTTCATGGGCGCGCCTCCATATTCATTTTAAAAGTTAGGGGCTTGACGGATATCATCGGGTTCAGCCGCCTGAACCCGACTTTCGATTCCGGACCAGCTGAACAGGAGTTCCTTCGGTCACCCGGTATCCTGACACCGGTTTTTGATCGACAATGCTGTTTTCCTTACGGTCTTCAAGAGCGGAAAAGAGTACTTCTCCCACATATAAATTCATTTTCTCGATGAGATAAACAGCTTCCGCAAAAGAGAGCCCTTCCAGATCCGGCATGATATAGGTCTTTGGGAAGACGCCCTGGCCGGCCAGCAGATCCACACATTTTCCCTGCTCAAGGGTCTGCCCAAGACCTGGAGAATGAGCAATGACCTGATCCTTTGTGAATCGGTCACTCGATATCCGGGAAATATTTCCGGCACACAGGCCGTTTTCTTCAAGGATTTTCCGGGCCTGATTAATTGAAACTCCTTTAAGATTCGGGATGGGAATGGTTCTCGGCCCTTTGGATAAGACCAGACGGATGTCTCTCCCTTTTTTAATTTCACTTCCGGGCGCCGGCTCCTGGGAAAGAATATGATTCAGCGGAACCTGATCATGGTATTCAGAGCCCCTGACTTTGGGATTCAGGCCCATGCGGGTCAGCATTTCAAAAGCCCCCACGGCTTCTTTCCCGCCGAGTTCCGGAACAATCACCCGGTCTTCCCCCCTGATCATATAGGATAGGGTCAGATAGGCGCTGACCCCGGCAATTAAAATCATTACGCCTGCAATCAACCCGATATTGAATGCACGTCCGATCATGTCATCCTTTCAAAGCAGACGCCGAAGAATCCGTCCATCCCATGAAGACTTGGGGAAGTATTCAGATACCCCTTTGAGCTGATCAATATTCCCTTTCTTCCGGAAAACTCCGGATGATTCCGTCGAATTGCAAAATTATCATGCCGGGCCAGAAAATGATTCACCACCTCTTCATTTTCTTCAGGCTCCCGGCTGCACACGGCATATACTAAAACACCCGAAGGTTTCACGCAATGACATAAATTATCCAGCATCCGCAATTGCCGGGCCTGATTTCTCATTAAGTCGCTTTGACGGATTCTCCATTTGGCCTCCGGATTCCGTCTCAACACACCAAGCCCGGAACAGGGCGCATCTAAAAGGATTCGATCAAAAGCCTCTCTGAATTCACTTCCCATGGGAATTTCAAGATCAGCAGGGATCGTCTTCACGTTATGAACGCCCAGTCGAGTCATCTCCCCGGTCAGTTGAGAAAGCCTCTCCGTACTTGTATCAACAGCCGTGATGCTCCCCAGATTCTTCATATTCTGGGCGATGTGACCGGTTTTTCCTCCTTGCCCTGCGCAGGCATCCAGTATCCTCTCCCCTGGTTTGGGGTTCAACAGTTCCGTAACCAGTTGAGCCGCTTCATCCTGAACCTGAAACCATCCGTCGATAAAGAACGGGATTCGATCGATGGGTCTCCTGGGATTGAAGAAGCGGATTCCGATGGAAGACCACTCGCAGGGCCGGACCTGTTCCGCAAACTGAAGAAGGGCTTTTTCCAGGGAATCAACATCGGTTTTCAACGTGTTGGTTCGAACAACGATGGCCGGAATTGTATTGATGGATTTGCAAAGTTTTTCAGTTTCATCAGCACCCATCTCTTTCACCCAACGGGCGATAAGCCATTCGGGAAACGATTCGGTAATGGAAAGATAGGGGATCAGATCCTTCGGTTCCGGCAAAGGAACTGCGTTCCATCCCTGAACCGCTTTTCGCAATATGGCATTGACATACCCGATTATCCAGGGTGGGGCCATGGATTTGGCCATTTCCACGGAAGTATTGACAGCCGCTGAGACGGGAATTTTATTCATGTAAATCGTCTGGTAAAGACCGATTCTCAGGATATTTAGAATCTCCGGAGTGATTTTATTCACGGCGATCTTTGAAAAGCTGCGGATGACATGGTCCAGAAACCCCCGATGCCTGAGAACTCCGTAGACAAGGGCATGAAAAAGCTTTTGATCCGGGTTGGAAAGAGCAGACCGGCTGTAAAGATCTTCAAGGATCCCATCGAGGGGACGCTTCTCTTTTTCGATAATGTTTAACACCATCATGGCGAGCCGCCGTGGATCGGCTGGAAGCTGTCTATTGGATCTCTTGCGAAGCGATGGAGTCATGATTGCGGGCAAGTCTTTCTCTAATAACCAAACTGCTGATCATTTAAACCGGCCGACATCATGTCAAGCAGGCCCCCTTATAAACGCCTCTCCCCCTCATGAAATCACGGACCATGAGGCGTTTTCCTGATGCCGGTTGAATTTCCAGAATCGACAGCACCCTGTTCCCGGTTGATACCCAGAACGCTTCGGGATCAGCCCTAACGACGGTCCCCGGAGGTTGATCTGTTTCCACATCCACCACTGCTGCACGAAATATTTTAATTCGGGTCATCTCGATAAATGTAAACGCACCCGGCCACGGCGTCATCCCCCGGATTAAAGCGTCGATGGCTTTTCCGGATTGCCTCCAGTCGATCCGGCCGTCCTCTTTTTTAAGCATGGGGGCATAGCTGACCTGCGTCTCATCCTGAGGAAAGGGGAGCAATTCCCGGGTTTCCATCTCATGGAGCGTTTCCATCAGCACCTGGGCCCCCAGAACCGACAGCCGGTCATGTAACCCCTGAAAGGTCTCATCGTCGCGGATTGGGATTGCAGCGGCACGGAGAATTCCTCCGGTATCCATTCCCTCATCCATCAATATGGCTGTAACACCCGTCTTATTCTCACGGTTGACAATCGCCCATTGAATCGGAGCGGCTCCCCGGTATTTCGGAAGAAGCGAAGCATGAATATTAACCGAACCGTATCCGGGAATATCGAGGATTTTTTTTGGAAGAATCTGCCCGAATGCCACGACGATAAAAAGATCCGGTTTGAATTTCGATAAAGTATCTACGACTGACGGATTGCGGATCGACTCAACTTCATAAACCTGCAGGTTCCTCCGGAGTGCGGTGATTTTAACCGGTGAAGGAGCCGGTTTCCGCCCTCTTCCCTTCGGACGATCGGGCTGCGTGACCACACAGGATATGTCACGGCCGCTGTCATATAAAAACTCAAGGGACGGAACGGCAAATTCCGGAGTCCCCATAAAGACGGTTTTGAATGGTTTTTTCACTGATTCTTGATTTGCTTTCTGACCCGTCTTTTATATAATTCCCGTTTCAATGCGCTGATTCGATCGATAAAGAGCTTGCCGTTCAAATGATCGATTTCATGCTGGAGCACGGTGGCCAGAAATCCCTCGGCTTCAAATCGACGCGGAGTTCCATGCCGGTCAACCCCCTCGATCAGAATCCTTGAAAACCGCTTGACATCCGCTCTGAAATCCGGAACGCTTAAACATCCTTCGTCTTCTGAGAGGAATTCCCCCTCACCTTCAATGATCCGCGGGTTGATCAATACCTGCAGGTCCTCTCTTCCTTCCCGAAAATCCAGGTCATAAACCAGAATCCTCTGATCCGACCGGACCTGGGTGGCTGCCAGCCCCACACCGGGTGCATGGTACATGGTGGTTGCCATATTTTCGATCAGTTCCTGAATCGATCCGTTGATACTCTCAACCGGCTTGGATATTTTTTTTAAAAATTCATCCGGATACGTGGCAATTTCCAATATCCTCATTTCCTATTCCTTCACACCCTTCCCCTGTTCCTTCACCACTTCCAAAACCTTGACGCCGGTGAGGGCTGCCGACATCAATCCGGTGAGAATGACGGGAAAAATCTGTATGGCATGATTTGCCAGAGTAAATCCTGCCGCTTCATTCTTCTGAATCCCGAAGAGGGACATCGCAAAAATACCTCCGGCTTCCCATAAACCCCAGAATCCCGGCGCCGAGGGAAGCGCAATAAAAAAACAAACAATAATGAGCACTGCGGCCATTTCAAGGAAGGAGAGACGCACACCCGGACACCCGATGGCAAAAACGAAAAAAGAACCGGCTGAAAGCACCCAGATGAAAATGGATAAAAAAATACAAAAGAAAATCCGCTTCGGATGCCTGATCAATGAAAATCCTGAAGCCAGATTATCAATCATCGCTACAATAGGGGTACAGATTTTGGTCTCAAATTTTTGTTTAAACGAACCGCTCATAAAAAAGAAAATATAAGGGATCTTCATGATGAACTTATTCAGAATGGAACGAGTCTTATGGAAACTGACCATCAGGATACCTGCAATAACCAGACCCATCGCCTGGAGCATCCCCTGGCCCACGACGGTCAGTGTCTCATGGGTTAGACGATACCCCCCGAACTCCACACTCAGGTTCGAGTCAATCTTCACAAAAGCCGACATCAAACCGAAAAGCATTACAAGGAGGCTGATGTCAAAAACCCGTTCCACCGCTACGGTTGCAAATCCGCTTGAAAAGGGAATCCGGTCGCGCTTCTGAAGAATGGCAGGCCTTGCCACTTCTCCAAGCCTGCCGGGGAGAATACAATTGATCATAAAACCGATCATCATGGGGTGAAACGCCCCCCAAAAGTTGATGGCCCGAACCGATTGCAGAATCAGGCGCCACCGGACAGCCCGCAATCCGAAAGAAAAGAGCACCAAGCCTGCGGAAGGAAGCATCCACCAGTAGTTGATCGATGAAAGATAGATCAGCAATTGTTCAAATGGAACATTCCGGAATGCGAGATAAAGGGTGACCGATGATAATAGAATACCCAGGCTGAGAGAAAGGGCAAAGTTTTTCTTCATCTGCAGACCCGGTCCCTATTCAAGCGCCGCCCGTGCATTTTTTACGTCCAGATGAATCTGCCCGGCCAGTTCTGTGATTCCTGAAAACTTGATTTCGTCTCGAAGCCTTTTAACGAAATTCACCTTTATCGTTTCTCCATAAATGTTCCTTGAAAAATCGATAATGTAAACTTCAACCGTAAAGAGGTGATCATCAAAGGTCGGACTGTAACCGATATTGGCGACACCTTTGTAGGATCGACTTTCGAATTCCACGGTTACTGCATAGACGCCTGATTTTGGACATAATTCATCCTGTAGACGGAGATTGGCGGTAGGAAAACCCAAGAGCTTCCCCCCGCGATTCCGGCCCGTGATGACGGTACCTCGGATCTGGTAGTGCCGGCCGAGAAGTTTTCGAGCGCCCTCAACATCCCCTTCCATAACCTGGGAACGGATCCGGGTGCTGCTGATTCTCGCCATCCCATACCTGGGGAGTTTCACCCATTCGAAAACAATAAGTTCGAAGCCGAGACGGTCGGCAAGGGCTTTCATCGTTTCGACGGTTCCTTCCCGATTCTTCCCAAACGTATAATCTTTCCCTACCACAACCGCTTTCATTCCGATTCGCTTCACCAGGATCTCCTCCACAAATGACCGGGCAGGAATAAGCGCGAATTCTTTTGTAAACGGAATGACGATTAACACATCGATCCCGGATCGTTCGATCAACTCCACCTTGTGTTCGTGAATTGTGATCAGGGGCGGATGATTGTTTTTTTTTAATATCCGGGCCGGATGAGGGTTGAATGTCACGGCAATGGAAGTCCCATTGATCGACTCTGCCCTGGCAATGGTTTCATGAAATAAAGATTGATGGCCGATGTGGACCCCATCAAAATTTCCGATGGTCACCACGGCTTTCGGAAACGGTTCCTGAATCGCTTCGAGTGAATTAAAAAGTCGCATGATATCCGTTCATAAAAGAAGAAAACCTTGACATGATCTCAAATTTTTGATAATATCTTAATTACTGAAACTAATCAAGTGCTTTTGACGCATCAATGTGCCGAAGTGGCGGAATTGGTAGACGCGCTAGGTTCAGGGTCTAGTGGGCGTGCGCCTGTCGGGGTTCGAGTCCCCGCTTCGGCACCACCTATCAAGAATTAGCTGCAATGTCAACAACTTGCAGCTTTTCAGTTTTTGAAGGTTGCGGATAGGTTGCGGAAAGTTGCGAATCAAGCCTGTTAACGGCCTTCCGATTCGATGATGGAATCAGGTGTCCATAGATATCAACCGTGATTGAAATGCTCGAATGTCCAAGCTGTTCTTTGACGTAAACCGGACTTTCTCCATTGCTCAAAAGAAGGCTTGCGAAGGTGTGTCTCATATCGTGAATTCTGACCTTCCGAAGTCCGGCCTTTCTCAGAATCCGGTTAAAGACATTCCTGACGGTATTTTGAGGCAGATAATCTCCATCCTGATGGAATACGATTTCAACCGGTTCCCCTTTACCCGTGCTTAAGGCTTCACGTTTTCTTCGTGTCAAAAGGTTCCTCAAGGCTGTTTCAAGTTGATCCGACATATCAACGCGCCGTTCCTTCCCCGTCTTAGTGGTATCCAGCTTCCCGCGCCGATAAGAACGTCTCACAACTATAAACTTTCCATTAAAGTCGATATCTCCCCAATGCAAGGCAATCAGTTCCCCAAGTCTCATTCCGGTTCTGAAAGCGCAAAGGAAGAATTCGTAATACCCCGGTTCTCGGTTCTGACAGGTTGTAAGAAACAGATCCACTTCATCCCTTGTTAACGGTTCAATAGAAAGCTGCTGCCGCCGTTCCAAGCCCAAGCGTTTCAAGACTCCAATGCCGGGATTGACTTGAATCAGTTCCGCATCAACCGCATGGCCGAACGGCCCGCTTATGGCATCCCGCGCTATGCTTACCGATGAATTGGAAAGCCCTTGCTGAAAGATTCTCAGAAGCACATCCCGGACATCTCCCCTTGTAATTTGATCCAGCGGTTTATTTCCGATTATCGGAAGGATATGCTTCATGGCCTGCTCATATCGTTCAAACGTGCTCGGTTTCCTCAACGGCTTTACATACCCATGAAGCCACTGTTGCGCGTAGTCTTTGAATAAGGGAAGAGGCTCCTTCTCTTCGGTTCCTAATGCCATGTCGTTTAACACCAGTTTAGCGGAAAGCTTCTTCGCTGCTTCGGTTGCAAGGCGCTTATCCTTCCCGATCTTTTTCGATTTCCGCTGCCCCCGATGGTCGATGAACAACCACCAGACCCCAGACCCCTTCGGCCGTTCTCTGACCTTGACGCTCATATAACCCCCTTTCTTAAAAAAGAAAAGCGCTCAGGTTTTCCCCGGCCCGTAATAGACCGCCTGCAGCGTTACCACTGCAAGAACCTTGAGCGCTCTTAATGTTTAGTTGATTCGTCATTACGGTTTCGGGATACTTTGGTTATTCTTAATATTGACTATATATCGTATATTTTAACGTGTCAAGATATTTTTTATTGACTCTGTATCATATATGGTTTATTTTCCCTTCATGGCAAAAAAGATTCTAATCCTATTTGAAGATTCTATGCTAGACCGTGTTGACGATTTCCGTTATGCGTCCAGGATTCCTTCCAGAAACGAAGCGATAAGGCAGTTGATTGAAGAAGCATTG
>JBFMEI010000026.1:0-12924 GCA_040753295.1 Thermodesulfobacteriota bacterium
CGCAGATGAACAGAATATTCGTGGTGTCCACCTTGATGAAATCCTGCTGGGGATGCTTCCTCCCGCCTTTGGGAGGAACACTGGCCATGGTCCCTTCAATGATCTTGAGAAGCGCCTGCTGAACCCCTTCGCCGGAAACATCCCGGGTAATGGAAGGGCTGTCCGACTTCCGGGCGATCTTATCGATTTCATCAATATAGACGATCCCCCGCTTTGCCTTTTCCACATCATAATCCGCATTCTGAAGGAGAGCCAGGATGATATTTTCCACGTCCTCTCCCACATATCCCGCTTCAGTGAGGGTGGTGGCATCGGCAATGGTAAACGGAACATTCAGGAATCTGGCAAGGGTTTGGGCCAAGAGCGTTTTTCCGCATCCGGTAGGCCCGATAAGAAGGATATTGCTTTTCTGGAGTTCCACATCTCCGGTATTGATTCCCGAATCAAGGCGTTTGTAATGATTGTAAACGGCAACGGAAAGAATCTTTTTGGCATGATCCTGTTCGATCACATACTCATCCAGCATTCCTTTGATTTCTTTGGGAGAGAGAGTATGTTCGAACTCCTTGGTCTCCTTATCGGTTTCTTCCTGGATGATTTCACTGCACAGGTGAATGCATTCATCGCAAATATAAACAGCCGGACCGGCGATCAGCTTTTTTACTTCCCGCTGATTTTTACCGCAGAACGAGCAGAACAGGTTGTCGCCATTCCCTTCTTTTGTCGCCATGTCTAAGTCTCCGTTTTTACGATTTGATTGAGATCATCCCGGTTTACAATGACATGATCCACGATCCCGTACTCTTTGGCTTCCTGACCGGACATGAAAAAATCCCGGTCCGAATCGGTCTGAATCACATCAATGCTCTTTCCGGTATGATCGGCCAGGATTTTATTGAGGGTATCTTTCATGCGAAGGATCTCTTTTGCCTGAATGGCGATATCCGAAGCCTGCCCCTGAAACCCGCCCATGGGCTGATGGATCAGAATCCGGGAGTGGGGAAGTGAATACCGTTTTCCTTTTGTCCCGGCAGCAAGAAGGAGCGCTCCCATGCTTGCCGCCTGCCCGATGCAGACCGTTGCGATATCGGGTTTGATATATTGCATGGTGTCATAGATGGCCATTCCCGAGGTCACGATCCCGCCGGGTGAGTTGATGTAAAAATTGATTTCCTTGTCCGGGTCTTCCGACTCCAGAAACAAGAACTGAGCGATCAGGAGATTGGCGATATCATCATTGATGGCTGTTCCCAGAAATATGATCCGATCTTTCAGCAGCCTGGAATAGATGTCATAGGCACGTTCTCCTCTGCTGCTCTGTTCAATCACGATAGGTACCAGTTGCACGGCTTACTCCTTTGATTCGGTTGGTTTCGGATCTGAAGGTTTTTCCAGCTCCGGTTTGACTTCCTGAATTTCACTTGAGTCTAAAATAAGCTTGATTGCTTTTTTTTCAAGCAAGCTATGCTTAAAAAACTCTTGCCGGTCTTTGTTTTGAGAATAAAATTGTTTAATCTCTTCAAGGCCTTGCTTCAAAGTTTCTGCCATTTTATTCATTTCCGATTCCATCTCTTCATCAGATACGGAAAGTTTTTCCTGATCGATGATCTTATCTAGGATCAAGAAGCGGCGGACCTGTTTTTCAGCAGTTTCCCGGTATCGTTCGGCGATTTTTTCCCTTGAAAGTCCGACTTCTTCAAGGGTGGTGTTCCGGTACTGAAAAGACCGTTCCGCATCGGAAATGATTCCTTCAAGTTCGCTTTCAACCAGGGTATCCGGGATTTCAAAATCTGTTTTGTTAATCAATGCATTAAAAATCTGCTCGTTGAGCTCCTGTTCAGTCCGCTTTTGATACCCGCTGATGAGATTCTCCCGGATTTTATGTTTCAGCGCATCGAGATTTTCATAATCTCCGATATCTTTTGCAAAGGCATCATCGATCTGAGGGAGGATCTCTTCGCGAATCTCTTTTAAAAGGACTTTGAACTCGACCTGGTGATCCGCCAGTTTTTTATTGGAATAATCCGAAGGAAAACGGACCCGGACGGTCTTGACTTCTCCTGGATTCATGCCGATGAGCTGTTCATCGAATTCCGGCGAAATGGTCTTGGCGCCCATCTTCATGGCAAAATTTTCCGTTTTTTGAAGCTCAGGAAATGGTTTTCCGTCTTTAAACCCTTCATAGTCGATGAGAACATAGTCATCTTTTTGAACCGGCCTCGGCTCATCCAGAGTTTTTAACTGGGCAGTATTTCTTTGCAGAAGTTTGAGTTGAATGTCGACTTCAGAATCCTTGGCCTCATACAAGGTCTTCTTGAGTTCGAGCCCTTTATATGCGATATCATCGATCCTGGGGGTGACTTCCACGGTAGCGTCATATTTAAAAGGCGCTTTGGAATCGATGCTTGGAGGATCGATTTTGGGGCTGCCCACCATTTTCAGGTCTGTCTCTTTAAGAGCCTGAAAAAAAGAGTCCTGGATCAATTTGGAGGAAACATCTGCAAGAACCTCTTTTTTGAAGAGTCTTTCGATGACGTTCATGGGAACTTTGCCTGGCCTGAACCCTTTGATTTTCGCGCTCTTTTTAACCTGGTTGAATGCTGTTTCCAGTTCCAGGCTCACGGTCTCCCGGGGGATTTCAATGTGAAGGATTTTTTTGACGCTGTTGACATTTTCAACGGTAACTTGCATGACATTCCTTTCTCTGTTGTTTCGGTCAGATAAATGCATGAGCCCAAAGGTCGGCTCAGGTGGTGCGAGAGGGGAGATTCGAACTCCCACTCTGTTTCCAGAGCTGGATCCTAAGTCCAGTGCGTCTCCCAGTTCCGCCACTCTCGCGTGTCGTTCGAGCTGATGATCGACGGTGGGATTGTGCGATTTATCCAGCCGTTGGGCTTGACTTTTTATTCAACTACGCTAAATTCCAAGATAAAGTGAAAGCCAAAATAATATTTAACCTCCGGAGTGTCAAGACAAAATGAAAAAGGAGGATTCATAAGATTCGTGGAGCATCCCTTTAATAGAATTCTAAAAACAAGCTTCTGGATTCTTTTTTTAGTCCTTGTTTCAAGCGGATGGGTTGAGGGAGGACCTGTCAAAAGCGGCGGCGAAAAAGAGAAAAAGACGGTTGTTCTGGATCCGGGTCATGGGGGAAAGGATTTTGGGGGGAAGGGTCCTGACGGTACGCTGGAGAAGAATGCCACCCTGATGCTTTCAAAACTGATTACGACAGAGCTTGAAACCCGATACCGGGTTCTCCTGACCCGCACAGACGATATGGAGGTTGATCTTTCCCATCGAACCGGAAGGGCCAATCACGAAAAAGCAAAGGTATTTATCAGCATCCATACCGGCGGAAGTTATTATAATGATGCTTTCGGAGTTGAGATCTTTTCTTTCCAGAGCGCATCCGAAACGGATATGGGACCGGGTGATAAGAAGCTCAAGCTCTGGGATAAAATTCAGGTCCGTCATACAGACGACAGCACCCGGTTGGCCGACATCCTTATGGGGGCCATTGCCGGAATCGGAGTGGGAGCAAGAGTTCATAGAGCGCCGATAGCTGTTCTGGAAGGAGCCGACATGCCCGCGGTTCTTATTGAGATCGGTTGTCTGACCAATGCTCTTGATGAAAAGAGAATACGGGATCCTTCCGAGATGCTGGGTTATGCAAAAGTTGTTGCCTCTGCCATTTCCGAATTTCTTAAATAACGGAAGCGCTGCTTGCAGGTATGGAAATATAATGTTAGAAAACAGTCTGTAATCGGGGCGTGGCGCAGCCTGGCAGCGCGCCTGCTTTGGGAGCAGGAAGTCGGAGGTTCAAATCCTCTCGCCCCGACCATCAAATGAATCCAGGCCCATGGGACATGGGCCTGTTTATTTATAAATCAAGGGGAATTTTTGAAGTCATTCGCATTAAAAGCGACATATGCAATCGCATCAGGGGTGATGCTGACCATGGCATTTCCGTCAGCAGGAATCCGGCATCTGGCATGGGTAGCCCTGGTCCCTCTCATCCTCTCCATGAACAACGCCTCCTTCGGATCCGGATTCAGGCTCGGGTTTATTTCCGGAGTGGTTCATTATCTGACGCTGCTCTACTGGCTTGTTCCCACCATGGAAATCTATGGCCATCTTCCGATCTATTTATCCGTTCCGCTTCTGATTCTTCTATCTTCTTATCTGGCCGGATATATTGGTTTATTTTGCGGAATCGGTTCCTGGCTGAGCCACAGATTCCGTGCTGCCGCAGCCGGATTTCCGGTTCTATGGGTTTCTCTGGAGTATGCCCGTTCAACGCTTTTTACCGGATTTCCCTGGGAGCTTTTGGGACATTCACAATATCTGGGGTTGCATCTGATTCAACTATGCGATATATTTGGTGTATACGGGCTCTCATTTTTAATCCTGGCCTCCAACACGGCAATTTCCATTGGAATTTTATATGCAATCCGGATCAGCTGGTTTGGAAAGAAGATCAGCGGAAAAGTGACGGCTGCATCCTTCGTGGTATCCGGGTGCCTGCTTTGTGCTTCCTGGGTGTATGGAAGCAAAGCCATTCGAGAAACCGACCGACTTGTTTTAGAATCTCCTTCTCTCCGGATTTCTGTGATTCAGGGGAATATTGAGCAGGCGCTTAAATGGGATCCGGAGTTTCAGCTCGAAACCATTAAGAGATATGTCTCTCTTTCCCGGGAAGCCGGGAAGGATCAGCCGGATTTGATCGTCTGGCCGGAAACGGCAACACCGTTTTATTTTTTAAAGGATCTGACACTTTCTCTTCTGGTGCTGCAGGGAATTCAGGAAATAGAAAATGAGTTTCTTATCGGAAGTCCGTCTTATTCTCAGGATAAGTCATGGACGGCATATTACAACAGCGCTTATCTGATCCATCCGAGAGAAGGCGTTCGCGGAAGATATGACAAGGCGCACCTGGTTCCATACGGAGAATATATTCCCTTGAAGAAATGGTTTCCTTTTGCAGGGAAAATGGTAGAACATGTCGGAGATTTCGAAGCCGGAAAAACAGGGGCTGTCTTAACCTGGCCAAAAGCCGATTTGGGACCCCTGATCTGCTATGAAGGCATCTTTCCCGATTTGTCCAGATCAATGGCCCGGAACGGAGCCGGTATCCTGGTAAATATCACCAACGATGCTTGGTATGGCAGGACGAGTGCGCCATATCAGCATTTTTCCATGGGTGTCTTCAGGGCGGTGGAAAACCGGCGCGCACTGGTTCGGAGCGCAAATACCGGGATCAGCGGATTTATCGATCCGAGTGGGAGAATTATTTCGGAGACACGCCTTTTTGAAAAAGCACAAGTGACAGAAACCGTTCCGATAATCCGGAAGAAGACGGTTTACACCCGATTCGGCGACTGGTTTGCCGTAGGGTGTGCGGCCCTGGCCCTGATGGGGATATGTATGGGACTGACCCGTCAAAGTTACAGACCAAAATGGAAAAATACTTAGGGAGGAAATTATGTCGATTGAATTGAAACAGGAAATTTTGGAGTTAAAACAAAAACTCGAACAGCTCAAAGGGTATCTTTGACCTGGCCGGCAAAGAAGCCCGGCTGCAGGAAATTGAAAAGGTCATATCCAAAAAGGATTTCTGGGACGATCCGGAAAAGACAAAACCGCTGCTCAAGGAAAGGACGCTTCTTTTAAACCGTGTGGATGGATTTAAAAGATTGATCCATGATACGGAAGAAGCCGAGGTTCTGTTGACCCTTGCCGTGGAAGAATCGGATGACCAGACCCTGCGGGAATCTTCGGAGCAGATCCTGGAAATAAAAAAACGGGTATCGGATTTCTTTCTGATTCTGATGCTCAACGGCGAGGATGATCGAAACAACGCCATTGTCTCCATCAATGCCGGTGCCGGCGGAACCGAAGCCCAGGATTGGGCCGAGATGCTCTTTCGGATGTATACGCGATGGGTTGATAAAAAGGGGTTTTCTCTTGAACTCATCGACATGCAGCCCGGTGAGGAAGCAGGAATCAAGAGCGTCACGTTTACAGCCGGCGGTGATTATGCATATGGATACCTCAAGACGGAGAGCGGCGTGCACCGGCTGGTCAGAATTTCACCGTTTAACGCCAGCGGGAAACGGCACACCTCTTTTGCGTCTGTTTTTGTATACCCTGAAGTTAAAAACGAGATTGTGATTGATATCGATGAAAAGGACCTGAGAATGGATGTATTCAGAGCCAGCGGTGCAGGGGGTCAGCATGTCAATAAGACAAGCAGTGCAGTGCGCCTGACCCATCTTCCTACGGGAATCGTGGTCCAGTGCCAGCAGGAAAAATCCCAGCATCGAAACAAGGATCTGGCCATGAAAGTCCTTCGAGCCAAACTCTACCAGAAGGAAAAGGATAAACAGGAAGAAAAAATACGGGAGATGCATGAAAATAAAAGCGACATTGCCTGGGGAAGTCAGATCCGATCCTATGTGCTTCATCCGTATCAACTGGCCAAGGATCATCGAATCAATCTTGAAATCGGAAATGTGGCCCAGGTACTCGACGGAGGAATCGATCCATTCATTCAAGGTGTATTGATGTCCAATATTTCATGAAAGGGCCGGGGAACAGAGGGTGAATCCGTCAGATATCATCGCAAAATATTATGAACCCGGCTCCAGGGCGCATCAGATTCTGGTCCGTCATGGTGAGGCGGTTGCGGGAAGAGCAGTTGCCGTTGCTAAAGAGCTCTTGAATCTTGAAATCGACCTTGAGTTTATCCGGGAAGCGGCAATGCTTCATGATATCGGGATCTATTTGACCCATATGCCTTCCATTGAATGCAACGGAAAGCTGCCCTATATCTGCCATGGGGTTTTGGGGAGAACAATTCTGGAGTGCCATGGGCTGAAGCGTCACGCCCTGGTATGCGAACGCCATGTGGGAGTGGGGATCGACTTATCCGATATCCGGAAGTTCGGTCTTCCGCTCCCTCAAAGGGATATGCTTCCGGTCACCATCGAAGAGGAGATTATCTGTTATGCGGATAAATTTTATTCGAAAAACGGGGTGTCGTCGGGTTTAGAAAAAGAAATCCCGGATATTGAAAAAAGCATCGCTCCGTATGGGCCGGACAAGCTGATCCGGTTTCGGGAATGGATCCGGAAATTCGAACCCCGGCATATTTCAAAAAGTCCTTGATCTTTTTCATTCTTCTGATACCATGAATCCATCCGATAGGGGTGTTTCGCCGCGGAAAAGAGGCGAAACTGAGATCATACCCACTGAACCTGATACAGTTCATACTGTCGTAGGAAGTTCGGAGGTCTCACCGAAATACCGTTTCGATTCCATCCGATCACTGACCGAAGTCCTTCCTCTGCTTCAGTAACAATTTTCAGTACGGGGTAAAAGGAGTTTTTATGAGAACGGCTTTGACCATTGCCGGATCGGATTCTTCTGCCGGTGCCGGAATTCAGGCGGATTTGAAGACATTCGCTGCCCATGGGGTTTATGGACTCAGCGTTATTACGGCTGTCACGGCTCAGAATACCCAGGGAGTTACGGGAATTCAGGAAATTTCCCCTGACATGATCCATGCCCAGCTTCTCTCTCTTTTTGAAGATATTGAAATCCACAGTATCAAAATCGGGATGGTTTCAACCCGGCTCCTGATTCAAACCATCGCCAGGACTCTTGGAGCGCTTCCGTTTCCTCCGATAGTTCTTGACCCGGTCATGATTTCAAAAAGCGGGTACCGCTTATTAAAAGATGATGCCATGGATGCCCTCATCCATCAGCTTTTTCCGCTGGCAGAAGTGGTGACTCCCAATATCCACGAAGCCGAGGTGATTGTAGAAAAACGGATTGACGATCTGGAGTCAATGAAAAGGGCGGCAGAAAAGATATATGCATTAGGTGCAAAAAAGGTGGTGGTAAAAGGAGGACACCTGGGAGGTGTCAACGCCATTGATGTGATTTACGACGGCCGTGAATTCAAAGAGATCGAGTCTGAAAGGATTCCGACAAAAAATACCCACGGGACCGGATGCACATTTTCATCAGCCATTGCCGCCAACCTGTCTCTTGGAGTTGACTTCTTCAATGCAGTCAGAAACGCCAAAATTTATGTGAGCGGCGCTATCCGGAATTCTCTGTCCCTGGGAAAGGGATGCGGACCTACCCATCATTTTTTTGATCTTTATGCCAGGGCAGGAGTCGATCATGAAACATAGCCGTGAATTAAATTCCGCCAATCTCTTTTTTCTCTGGTTCGGAGCTGCCGTATCGGTAGCGGAAATTCTGACCGGCGGATTTCTGGCGGATCTGGGTTTGATCAAGGGGGTATGGGCGATTTTCCTGGGACATCTCGCAGGGACGGCGCTGCTTGCAGCCGGCGGCATCATCGGTTTTCGGGAGCGTCTCCCGGCGGTCATGTCCACCCGGATCTCTTTCGGAAAACAGGGATCTTACCTGATATCCATCATCAATATCCTTCAGCTTGTAGGATGGACCGCTATTATGATCATTGAAGGGGGGAATGCCGTTAACGGGATCACAAAATCGATATGGGGTGTTGATCATCCTGTTCTCGCCCGGCTTGGAATCGGAGCGTTGGTGGGGATATGGGTTTTTGTCGGGATTCACGGATTCAAGATACTGAACATGGCGGCAGTATCTCTTCTGTTCATCCTCACCATTGTCATGAGCCTGGTCGCATGGAGCCGACCCCTTGCGATAAACCCGGTTCAGGCAACCGGATTATTTGGCGCCGGATTCGAACTTTCCATTATCATGCCCTTATCCTGGTTCCCCTTGATTTCCGATTATACCTCCATGAGCCGGTCGGAAAAAGGGGCATGGGCAGCCCCGTTTTCCGGATACTTTATCGGAAGCTGCTGGATGTATGCCATCGGATTGACGGGTGCACTTTTTTCAGGATCCTCAGACCCTACCGGAATGATGGTTGCGGCAAATCTGGGGATTTCAGCACTTCTCATCATCGGGCTTTCCACGGTTACCACAACATTTCTGGATGTGTTTTCCGCGGCGGTCTCCACTCTGAATATTTTTCCTAAAATCAATCGACGGTGGGCAGCGGTTTTATATGCCTTTGCAGGAACGATTCTGGCCATGGGGTTTCCCATGGAGAAGTATACCTCGTTTTTATATCTCCTCGGCTCGGTCTTTGCACCTTTGATCGCCATATTGCTCTGTGATTACTTTATTTTTAAAATCGACCAAAGGGAACGGAAATGGGATTGGAGGGCAGGGGGGTCCATGCTGACAGGGATTCTTTTTTATTATCTGATCAAGCCTGTAGATATTATCATCGGCACGACCCTATCCGCGATTCTTTTCACAAGCCTGATTCACTGCGGGGTCCGGCGGTTTTTCAAATAAGGGATTACGCTCTCCGGACAATCATTCGAATTTTTCAGAATTGGAAGATCGACCGGCCGGCTATTTGCGGCCGATCGATCGGACTCTGATTTACCATCCCCACTGCAAATATTGATGGATGGAGTCGGCGGCCTTTCTTCCGGCGCCCATGGCCAGAATAACTGTGGCTGAACCGGTGACGATATCTCCGCCGGCCCAGACCCTCTTTTTGGTTGTCTTTCCGGTTTCCGGATCGGCGATGATATACCCCCATCTGGTCAGGCGCATGTCCGGAGTCGAACTGGTAAGAAGCGGATTGGCACCTGCACCCACGGCGACCACCACAAGATCGCATTCGATTTTAAATTCAGATCCTTTGACGGCGATAGGGCGGCGCCTCCCGGAATCATCCGGCTCCCCCAGCTCCATTTTGAGGCATTCCATTCCAATGAGCCGCCCTTTTTCACTTCCCAGATACCGGGTCGGATTGGTCAGGAATAAAAACTCGATTCCTTCCTCTTCGGCATGATGGACTTCTGCCGCCCTGGCCGGGAGCTCGGACTTGGATCGCCGATAAACGATTTTTACGTTCGCTGCGCCCAGCCGCATGGCGGTTCTTGCCGAATCCATGGCGACGTTTCCCCCTCCCAGAACAACCACGTTTTTTCCTCTCGGGATGGGGGTATCCACTTCGGGAAACAGATAGGCTTTCATGAGATTGGCCCGGGTCAGGTATTCATTGGCGGAAAGGATTCCCACCAGGTTTTCTCCGGGAACATTCAGGAATTTCGGCAGTCCTGCACCCACGCCCACAAAGACCGCATCAAATCCCTGTTCAAACAGTTCATCCAGGGAAACCGTTCGTCCCACCACGGCATTGCATTCCACCCTGACACCGAGGCGCTCCAGGAAATTGACCTCCTGGGCTACGATTTCCTTGGGAAGCCTGAATTCCGGGATGCCGTAAACCAGAACGCCGCCGGGCTTATGAAAGGCTTCAAGAATGGTCACTTCATGCCCTTTTTGAATCAGGTCACCGGCGACGGTGAGTCCTGAGGGGCCCGAACCGACAACCGCGATCTTTTTCCCTGTAGGGGCGGCCTTGGGAGGCAATACTCCGGTTCCATGAGCCCGTTCATGATCGGCAGCAAACCGCTCCAGATTCCCGATGGCGACAGGGGCATCCTTTTTCCCCACAATACATACGCCTTCGCACTGGCTCTCCTGGGGGCAAACCCGGCCGCATACAGCCGGAAGGCTGTTCATCTTCCAGATATGCCGGATGGCGCCGGTGAATTCTCCTTCCCGGATCAGTTTAATAAATCCGGGGATATCGATTCCGACCGGACATCCCTCGACACACGATGGTTTTTTACATTGAAGACACCGTTCAGCCTCTTTCATGGCCAGTTCAGGCGTATATCCGAGAGGGACTTCCAAAAAATTTCTCGCCCTCACGGCAGGCTGTTGTTCGGGCATCTTTTGTCTGGGAATTTTCTCCTTTTTCTCTTTCTGTTCGGTCTTTTCCATATCTTTTCCTCCAAGGGTTCTTATATAATCATTCGGATCCACGGAGATGGAGAGTCGGCTGTCAGATTCCCTGAAGCCGGCAGAAATCCTCGTGGCACTGTTTTTCTTCCTCACAATAGGCGGCAAGCCTCAGCATGAGTTCGTCATAATCCACCTGATGGCCGTCAAACTCAGGACCGTCGACACAGGCAAATTGGGTCTTTCCGCCGATAGTGACCCGGCATCCGCCGCACATGCCCGTTCCATCCACCATGATGGGGTTTAAGCTCACAATGGTCGGAACATGAAATTCCTTGGTCATTTTAGAGACGAACTTCATCATGGGAACCGGGCCGATGGCGACCACCAGATCTATTTTTTCCTTTTCCAGAATCTCCTTGAGAACCGTGGTGACAAATCCGTGGCGGCCGTAGGAACCGTCATCGGTACACGGATAAATCTCATGGGAAGCGGAATTCATCTCGTTTTCCAGGATCAGTAGATCTTTGCTTCTGGCGCCGATGATGCTGATGACATGGTTCCCGATTTTTTTAAGTCCCCGGGTGATGGGATGCAATACCGCAATTCCGGTTCCGCCGCCCACACAGACGACTTTTCCGACCTTTTCAAGGTGTGTTGCTTTTCCCAGGGGTCCGATGACATCCTGATACGCATCTCCGACATTCAATGATTTAAACAAAGCGGTCGATTTCCCGACCACCATATAAATAACCGTGACGGTTCCTGTTTCAGGATTTGTATCCGCCATGGTCAGGGGGATACGCTCACCGGCTTCATTTGCCTTTAAAATGACGAATTGACCCGGTTTTGCTTTTTTGGCAATGAGCGGCGCTTCGATTTCATTCAGAATCACCGTGCCTCCCGACATTTCCTCTCGTCTGACGATTTTAAACATATTCTCCTCCATATGATACCTGAATCTTTCAGGTGATAATTCCGTTCCCTTAAAAATTAAAAAATCACACACTATTTTGCTTTTGAATAAAAATCAATTTAAATGTTTTCACCTAAATTGAGCGATGGTTGAGTTTGCTGAAGATGCAAGGAAGAGGGTGCCGGATTTAAGACGCTCAATTCAGGTTTCAGAAAAAGACTTGACTATCATCAAGGTTGGCCATTAGAAAAGGTAAAAAATCCGGAAATGAATTCCGGGAACCTGTTTGGAACATGTGGATTCGGAATAAGCCATGAAAACTGAGCCAGGAAGGCTTTTTTCATGGCTTTTTTTTAGAGGAGGAATTGATGAAACGGAAAAGCCGGATTAAAATAGGGTTTATGGTTCTGGTTGCGGCCATGGGGTTTGAAACCGGATATGCAATATCCGATGATTCTTTCAAAAAGGACTCAACGCTTCTTGAGGAAGTCGTGGTGACTGCTGCGAAAATTCCGGAAAAACAGGAAAGCATAACCCAGAAAATCGACAGTATTTATGAAGAGGATGCAGATCGAATGATCTTTGCAGGTCGGAATATCAGCGAAATGTTCCAGTATCAACCCGGGACCTTTATCAGCGTTCTGTCAAGAAGCGATGCCAACTGGGGATCATACGGCGGGTTGGGCCCCCGGTATAATGCCTATCTTCTGGATGGGATTCCGGTGGACTCCTTTGTGGATACGATGAGCCTGGACAGAGAGGCTTTTGAACGGGGAGAAGTTCAGCGGGGTCCGGCTTCGGTGATGTATTCCAATTATCTGACCATGGATTTTGCCGGCAACCAGTCTCCTTTAGCCGGAACCACAAACCTGATACTCAAGGATAAAATCGAAAAAGCCGCCACCCGTCTTGCCCTTGGATATGGATCCTATGAGACATTAGGCGGGAGGATATATCATCAGGATTCCCGGGGGGATTTTCATTATTTTCTGGGGAGCAGTTATGAAAAATCCGATTATACCAATTACGGAACCGCCGATTCCTGGCTGAACATGATCGACGATCCCGAATATCAGAAGACCAAGATTTACTTGAAGACAAGCTACTTTTTCGGCCGGGAAGATCACAAAATTTCATTTTTCGGGCACCATACCCAGCATGATGGAGATGCC